>CALHIO010000018.1 GCA_938030915.1 uncultured Gemmatimonadota bacterium | reverse complement strand
TCAGCCGCGTCGTCCATCATCAGCCCGATCGAAACGATGCAGGAAAGCAACACGGAGACGTTCGAGATCGGCTGGACCGGCATCATCGAAGATCGCGTGAGGATCACGTCGGACATCTACTACACGAAGAAAAACAACTTCGTGTCGCCGCTGCTCGTTCAGACGCCAGTGGTGACGATGAACGGGTTGGACGTCGCGAACTTCATCACCGTGCCGGTGGTGACCGCGCTCACGCAGGCGCTGATCGCGGGTGGCGCCGATCCCGCAACGGCGCAGGCTCAGGCCGCTGCTCAGGCCGGGGTGATCGTTCCGCAGCTCGCAGCCGGCATCGCAGGCATCCCGCTCGGCGTCGCCGCGACGCCTGAGTTCAGCCCGGGTGCAGACCTGATCGTCTCGTACAGGAACGTGGGTGATCTCAGCCTGTTTGGGGCCGATTTCGCCATGCAATGGTTCCTGAACGACGAGTGGACACTGGGAAGCACCTATTCGTGGGTGTCCGACGAGTCTTGGCCGGTGCTCGGCAGCGATCCGATCTCGCTGAACGCTCCGAAGCACAAGGGTACGGTCAGCCTCGCGTACCGCGATGTCGTGAGCGGATTCAACGCCTCGGGCCGTGTACGGTTCAACAGCGCCTTCTCGGCGGTCTCGGCCGGGTTTGCCGGTGACGTGCCGAGCACGAAGGTGGTGGACTTGGGGATGGGATATCAGTTGAACTCGCGTGCGACGCTCCAGCTGTCGGTCCAGAACGTATTCGATGCGGACAACTTCGCCTTCGTCGGTGTTCCGAGCATCGGTCGTTACGGCATGGTCAAGGTCAAGTACGACCTCTTCTAGCGGACCGATACTCCACAGGGGTGCGACGAGGCCCGAGCGGCACTCCGCCGCTCGGGCCTCTGACCGTTCGATCGTGAATCAGCAGGACAACTAGACATGGGGGTAAACAGGTCGCAATGAGCGAATCCATCTCCGGCGTGACGCTTCGATGCGGGTTTTGTCTGGCGCTCAACTCCGTCGACCTGGAACGTGCCAGTGACCGGCCAGTCTGTGGTGAGTGCAGCAAGCCGATGCTTTTGGATCGCCCGGTCAAGGTGAGCCAGGAAGACTTCGAGCGCACGGTGCTCCACGCTCAGGTGCCCGTGCTCGTGGATTTCTATGCGGACTGGTGTGCCCCCTGCAAGATGGTTGCTCCACTTCTCGACGAAATTGCACATCAGAAGATCGGGAAGATACTCGTAACGAAGGTGGACACCGATCATGCCCCCGACATCGCGATGAAGTACGAGATCCGCAGCATTCCGACGTTGATCATGTTCCAGGAGGGTGAGGAGATCGAGCGTTCGCTCGGCTTCGAGCCGGAGCGCGTTCGAGGGTTGGTCGAAAAGGTGGTCGCGTGAGCAAGCTTGACCGTCAGAAGGAAATTCTGGACGTCATTCAAAAGAACCGGGTGACGAGCCAGGAAGCACTCCGTGAGCTCCTGAACGAGCGCGGGATCGAGGTCACGCAGGCGACGCTATCGCGAGATATGCGCGAGCTCCGTCTGGTCAAAGCTCCGGGCGCCGACGGGATTGGGTTCTACTCTTCGCCCGAGGAGTGGGATCACACTCCTTCGCTGGCGTCTCTTCTCCCCACGCTGTTCCACAGTGCGGATGGGGTCGACCACCTGCTGGTCGTGCGGACGATGAAGGGAGGGGCTCAGACCGTGGCCGCAGGGATCGACTGGGAAGAGTGGCCGGAGGTCCTGGGGACGCTGGCAGGAGACGATACGATCCTGATCATTCTGCGGGATGCCGCGAAGCTGGATGATGTTCGGGAGCGTCTCGAGCGGATGGCTCGCTCGTCCTGATTTCTCCGGTCCGTCCAGCGTCGCGACGGCGTAGACCCGGAGCATCCCCGGTGAAGTGTTGACATCACGGCGTTGATGTGCATATTTATTCTCGTCGTCTGCATGACGACCCACCGGGAATCGAAAGGGGACCGGGGGCGGAAGTGAGGGGCATTAGGCCCCCCGGCGCGTTGGCGGGACGCGACCGGGCTTCCGACCCCCGGGCCTCTTTTTTCACACCTGCATCGAACGCCCCGTCGAGATCGTGACGGAGGAAGCCATGAAGATCGTCCTCGGCTATTCGGGAGGGCTCGACACGTCCGTGATCGTGCCGTGGCTCAAGGAGATGTACGGGGCAGAGGTCATATGCATGGCGGGGGACGTTGGGCAGCCGGGAGGGCTCGACGGTCTGGAGGAGAAGGCCCTCCGAACCGGGGCCTCGGCGTTTTACGGTGAGGATCTGCGCCAGGAGTTCGTGCACGACTTCGTCTTTCCGACGCTGAAGATCGGGGCCGTGTATGGCCGGAAATACCTTCTGGGAACGGCGATGGCCCGACCAATTCTCGGTCGCCGCCAGGTAGAGGTGGCTCACATGGTCGGCGCGGACGCCGTCGCTCACGGTTGTACGGGGAAGGGGAACGACCAGATTCGCTTTGAGCTGTCCTATGCCGCGCTCGGCCCGGACCTGAAGATCATCGCGCCGTGGAGAGAATGGGACCTGCACTCGCGCGAAGACTGCCTCGAGTACGCGCGTGAGCGCGGCATTCCACTTGAAGGCGTGGACGAGGCGAAGCTGTACTCCCGGGACGAGAATCTGTGGCATATCTCCCACGAAGGAGGGCCCCTCGAGGATCCGGCGTTCGAGCCCGAGGAGGCGATGTATCTGTGGACGCTCTCCCCCGAGCTCGCGCCAGACGACCCGGAGCGCATCTCGCTCGGCTTCGAAGCCGGGGTCCCGGTCTCCGTGGACGGAGAGCGCCTCGACGGTGTCGAGCTGCTGACACGTCTCAACCAGATCGGATCGCGCCACGGTGTCGGTCGGGCCGATCTTGTGGAGAACCGCCTGGTCGGCATGAAGTCGCGGGGCGTGTACGAGACCCCCGGCGGGACGATCCTCTACACCGCCCTTAAAGACCTCGAGTCGATCACCGTCGATCGTCGGACGGAAGGGCTCAAGGATGAACTCGCGGCGCGCTGGGCCGACATGCTCTACGAAGGCCGCTGGTGGACCCCTGAGCGTCAGGCGCTACAGGCCGCCTCCGATGTCATGAGTGCCACCGTGACGGGGGACGTGACGGTCAAACTGTACAAGGGCTCGGTATCGGCCGTCTCCCGTTCGAGCCCGGTATCGCTCTACCGCGAGGATCTTGCGAGCTTCGGACATGCCGTCACCTACGATCACGCTGATGCCGCCGGCTTCATTCGGCTGTTCGGTCTTCCTATTCGAGCCGCGGCGGCGGCGGCGGTCGGAGGGGAATCGGGTGCGCCTGATGCAGTCTCGCGCCTCATCGAAGAGGTGGCGGAGGCTGGCGCGGCCTGACGGCTCGATTCCGACTGTCGGCGACCGTGCTCGGGTCGCCCCGCCGCAGAGAGTGAAGTCTGATGAGTGACGAAACCGGAGCCCTCTGGGGCGGAAGATTCGAAGAGGGCATGGCACCGGAGATGGTGCCGTTCAATCTGAGTCTCGCAATCGATCAGCGTCTGTGGCGTGAGGATGTTCGGGGCAGCGTCGCGTGGGCGAGGGCCCTCGGTGCAGCAGGCGTCCTGACCGAAGGTGAAGTCTCGGCCATCATCGAGGGGTTGGGTGTGGTCGCCGCCCGGATCGAAGGTGAGGGCCTCCATGATGCTCCGGAGGAAGACATCCACTCGGTGATCGAGCGGATGCTCGGCGAGGAAGCCGGACCGGTGGCGGGAAAGTTGCACACGGGGCGGTCCCGGAACGATCAGTCTTCGACCGGTGTGCGGCTCTACGGTATGACGTCGGCCGAGCGGGTGGTCGACCTGCTCGCCGAACTGGCCGACGCGCTGCATGCTCTGGCCGTGACCGGGCGCGAGGTGATCATGCCCGGATACACGCACCTTCAGCAGGCGCAGCCTGTCCGGGCGGCCCAGTGGGCCCTCAGTCATCTCTTTCCGCTGCTTCGCGACATCGAGCGCATGAGGTCGGCCCGGAGCTCGGCCGCCGTGCTACCCCTCGGGTCCGGTGCAATTGCGGGATGTCCATTCCCGATCGACCGCGAGGCTATCCGAGAGGAGCTCGGCTTTGATCGCGTGAGTGAGAACTCCGTCGATGCCGTATCGGATCGGGATTGGATCTGTGACTTCGTCTACGCGGGCGCGATGATCGGTGTTCACGTCTCGCGTCTCTCCGAAGACCTTGTCCTGTTCTCGAGCTCGGAATTCGGCTTCGTCCGCCTCTCCGACGGCTTCAGCACCGGTTCCAGTTTGATGCCGCAAAAGCGGAACCCGGATGTCGCGGAGTTGGGCCGGGGCAAGGCGGGGCGCCTCGTCGGCAACCTGATGTCCATCCTGACTCTGCTGAAGGGCCTTCCGACCAGCTACAATCGGGATTTGCAGGAGGACAAGGAGCCCCTCTTCGACACCATCGACACCCTGCACCTGACCTTGCCCGCGCTGCGTGGTGCGGTCGCGACGGCCTCGTTCCGACCGGAGCGCATGGCCGAAGTCATGGACGCTCAGCTTCTCGCCACAGATCTCGCCGACTACCTCGTGCGCCGGGGTGTCCCGTTCCGAACTACACACGAAGTCGTCGGCCGGCTGGTGCGAAAGGCCGAGCAAAGCGGCGTAGCACTCTCGGATCTCGCCTTAGAGGACTTCACGGCTGCGAACGACGCGTTTGGCGAGGACGTCTTCGACGTCTTCGACTGGCGGGCATCGGTCGATGCTCGGGCCGCGGCGGGTGGGACCGCGCTGGCCTCGGTCGACGCGCAGCTCTTGGACGCGCGTGCGAGGATCGACGAGGTGCGGGGATAGCTCCCAATACACGTCATGGTCGAGGTGGCCGGGCCGAGTGGCGTCAACTGGTTTGGGAGCTCACGGTCGCGTAGATTCTGCCGTCCCCGAGAGCCCGTCTCTGCGAGTGACTGCCCGAGGTGATGGATCCTCGCCGTTGAACCCCGAAGAGCTGAAGCGCGCAGCCGCTGCGAAGG
>CALHIO010000017.1 GCA_938030915.1 uncultured Gemmatimonadota bacterium | reverse complement strand
CGGTTCCCCCCCCTGCTCTCGTTCCAGAATCGTCCGAACGTTGGCATCCGCCTGGGACCACTGGTAGAAATCCATGGTCTGCACGAACGGCTGGTCGACACGGAACGAGTCAGCCGCCGCCAGCGCGATGATCAGACCGAGGCCGACCGCGAGGGGCGTCTTTCGAGTCCGAATGCCCCAGAACAGACCCGAAAGGGCTGCGGACAGCGCGACGGCGACAGCCGCGCCACGCGCGATGTTCGGGATGTGGGCAGCGAGGACCTGAAGCTGGCGCTCGCCGATCCCGCTGTAGATCGAGGTCGTCCAGATACTCGTGAATACGCCGGAGACCATCAGGAGCGCGAGGACGCCGAGCCCCGCCGTCGCTCGCCACAGAAGCGTCTGCACGCGCTGCAGCTGCTCTTCGTCCCCGGACCGAGCGAGCGCCCCAATGCGATCGAGTCCCAGCGCCGCCATGGTGATCGCGGCGAAGCCGAAGAGAAAGGACACCATGCCGGGTGCCCGGAAGAGCCGGATGCCCGGGACCACGTCGTAGAAGATGCCCCAGACAGGCGTGTTCGCCCCAAGAGCAAAGAGGAGCGCGAACACGCCGAGGCCCGTGAAGAAGAGTCTCAACTGCCGACGGGCCGCACCCAGGAAGGACACGGCCGCCAGCAGGAGAACCACGAGACCCGCGTACTCGTGATTGTCCTTGAATCCGTTGCGCCCCCAGTACGTCCCGGTCGCCCACGCCACTCCGCCACCCGCGAAGTTGCCGGCGAACTCGGGAATGACGAGAGAGACGACCTCTTCGGGATTCATCGAGAACGAACTCGACCATGTGCGACCCGTCTGGCCGGTCGTTTCCTCGGTGGTCTGAATCCGTCGCGAATACTCGGTCACATACTCCGCCGCCGGCACCAACTGCCACGCGGCCCCTGCAGCGCCGGCGATCGAGGCTGCGAGGAAAAGGGCGAAGCGAAGCCCCCCGGCTCGACGATCGAGGCCCGGTGTCACCTCATCGAGGCCTCGGGCCGTCTGCACGGCGCGGAAGATCGCGTACAACCCGACGCCTCCGAAGAGGAAGTACGCCATCTGGAAATGCGTCGTGTAGATGATCCCGGCCACCACGAGGCCGATCCCGGCGAAGGACGAGAGTGTCGGCCGACGGAAGTGACGCTCGGTGACCCAGAACATGAGGGGCGCGAGCGCCGTCACGAAGATCTTCCCGTCGTGCCCGGGATGGACGAAGCCGACGAGGAACGGAGCCAGCATGTAGGCGACGCCCCCCAGAAGCGCTGCGACCCGCGACGCTCCGATCGACCGTACCCAGCCATAGAAGAAAAGGCCGGCGAGGAAGACATGGAGGACGAGCTTCCACCCCAGCGCCCGGTGCGGCGCAGTCAGGAGAAGAAGGAGGAGCGAAGGCGGGTAGAGCGAGTCGCCACCGCTGAGGGCCTCCAGGAAGGGGGTGCCTCCCAGCAGATGGGGTGCCCAACCCGGCACACGCCCGAGCGTCGCGAGGGCATCAGCGTACAGGGCTCGTGCCGCATAACCGAGGGCGAGCGTATCCCCACCGTAGAGCATGTCGTCACTGAAGACGAAAGCCCTGAAGAGGGCGACGGTGAGCACGCCGAAGACGACGGCCGGTACCCACCCAGGAAGCCCGAAGTCGGTCTTCATGTTCATGCGCTCGTTCATGCGGCCCTCAGGCGACACGCTGGCTTATCAACTCTTCGTAGAGTTCCAGATGGTACTGGGCAAGGCGTTCGTTGCTCCAATCCGCTACCACGCGTTCCCTGCCGGCCGCTCCACGTGCGCTCAGGTCGGGATCTGAAAGGAGATCGCTGACGACCTTCGCCAGCGATTCCGGGTCCGCCGGGGCGAATAGTCCCCCCACGCGCTCGTCGACGATCTCGGGAAGTCCGCCTACGCGGGATGCTGCCACCGGGATCTCGCACGCCATGCACTCCAGTGCCGCGACCGACGTCGCTTCCATCAACGAAGGGAAGATCGCCAGCTCGGCCGACGACAACAGCCCCGGCATCTCCGAGTGGGCCCGAGCCCCCAGGAAGTGGATGCGATCGAGCACGCCCAGCTCCCCCGCCAGAGCTTCCAGACGGTCCCGCTCCGGGCCATCTCCGATGAGGAAGACCTCGACATCGTGCTGAAGCGTGATCGAAGGGAGCGCGCGAACCGCGAACTCGACCCCGTTCTTTTCAAACAGTCGACGCGGTACGACGAGGCG
This sequence comes from uncultured Gemmatimonadota bacterium, assembly GCA_938030915.1. GTDB lineage: Bacteria > Gemmatimonadota > Gemmatimonadetes > Longimicrobiales > Gaopeijiaceae > UBA2589. The sequence continues at coordinate 382 of CALHIO010000017.1, read as the reverse complement.
ACGCCTTCCCTGCTCGGGAGCGTGTAGCGAGGGCTCCGTTCGCTTGAAGATCGACGTCTCCACTCCGTTTGTGACCGCGTGTACGGTGTGCCCCGGAGCCAGCGACTCTGCCACGTGAGCGATCTCCTCACTCGCGGCGAGATTCGCGTCTCCCGCCGCCACGAGGCGTCCAAGGAGGGCCGACCACACCGGGCGCCTCGCGAGGCGCAGGAAATGCGAGGTATGCCACGTCGATACCAGGGGCGCGCCCGTACGCATACGGGCGACCATCATGGGAGGTATCGACTGGAACGCCTGAGCATGCAGGATGTCGGCGTCACGCGCGGCGGTAAGGCACCTCGGAATGGATCCGGCCGCGTGGGCCACCCAACCTGCCGTCGAC
>CALHIO010000016.1 GCA_938030915.1 uncultured Gemmatimonadota bacterium | reverse complement strand
GTTCCCACGGACACGATCTGTCCGTCCCGGATCTCGATCGACATCCCCTGACGTGCCGGAGCGCCCGTCCCATCAATCAGCTGAGCACCGCGGATGACGACGTGATCCGCGGATACCGAAACGAACTCCCGGACCGAAGGCGACAGTTCGTCCACCGACTGTGCCTCGCCCGGCGCCGTACCGAGCAGGTTCGCGGCTACCGCAACTCCGGTCGCCACGAAGTGAAGAAGTCGAGCCTGTTTCATCGTCGAACCCCCTGCTTCGTCCTTTTCGCGTCGACCCACCCCTTGGGTCGACAACGTCTGAGCGGAACGAGGACGGGGCCCCCGGCCACGCGCCAGGAGCCCCGATCTCGAACGTCTGTGTGTCGCGAACGCGACGACCCAATCAGCCAGGCAGCGCCATCGCGAAGTTTCCACCGTTCGTCGAGATGACGATGTACTGCTTCCCTTCGTGCATGTACGTCATCATCTGATAGCGGTTGTCCGACGGGATCTCGACCCGCGCGAGCTCCTCACCCGACGCCTTGTCCACCGCGAAGATGTGCGGGTTGCGATCGGAGTCATGACCGGCGTACACCAGCATGTCGGGCGTCGCGAACATGGCTGCCTGTCGACCCGAACCCGTGCGCGGATCCGACTGGCCCGCGAGGGCCGGGTGATCCAGCACGTTGCGCGGCGTGTCACCGATCGGAATCCACCACAGGTGGTCCCCCGAATTGAGATCGATGGCCGTGATCTTGCTGTACGGAGCCTTCCAGAGGGGCAGACCGTCGATCCGTCCGGGCGAGGCCGCCGGCCCCGGTACCCAGTCCGTGATCGTCGTACCGGTCGGCTGTTCCGTCAGGTCGTCCGCGACACCCCCCTGGTCCTTTTCGGGACCCGGGATGATGATGCGCGCGCTGCAGCCCTTCTGAGACGGCACATAGATGATACCCGAATCGGGATCGAAGGCCGGCGTGCCGTCGATGTTCGTGCCCCCGACATCCGCCGGGCACCAGAAGGCAGCCCGTTTGCCGAGTGGATTCTCCCGCTGGAGCGGCGGGAGGAAGAGCGGACCGATCTGGAAGTCCTCGAGGGCTTCGATCGCCCGCTGCCGGAGCTCAGGCGAGTAGTCGATCAGATCGTCTTCCGTCAGGCCCTGCATGTCGTACGGCGCGGGGCGCGTCGGAAACGGCTGAGTCTCGGCCAGATGCTCCCCGGGAATGAGCGATCGCGGAACCTCACGTTCCTCGATCGGCCACACCGGCTCGCCGGTCTCGCGGTTGAGCACATAGAGGAACGCCTGCTTGGTCGCCTGAGCGAGAATCGGCGTCTCCACTCCGTCGATGGTGACGTCCGCGAGCACAGGGACCTGCGGCGTGTCGTAATTCCAGATGTCGTGCTTCACGAACTGGAAGTGCCACGCGCGCTCACCCGTCTCGACGTCAAGCGCGATGAGGCTCGTCGAGAAGAGGTTGTCACCCGGCCGGAAGCCTCCGTAGTAGTCCTGGGTGGCACCGTTCGTCGGCACGTAGACGAGTCCCAGATCGGGGTCCGCCGAAAGGGGCGCCCAAGACGAGATGTCGCCCGTCCACTCCCACGCGTCGTTTTCCCACGTCTCGTGGCCGACCTCACCGGGGGCCGGGAGCACATCGAACTTCCAGAGGTGTTCGCCGGTACGGGCGTCGTAGCCGAGGATGTCACCCGGAATGTTCTCGCGACGCGTCTGGTTGTAGCCCTGCTCCGCCGAGTTTCCGACGACCACTACGCCATTCACGACGAGCGCCGGAGATGAACTCGTGATGTAGCCCTGCTCCAGCGAGATCCCGTCCGCGGCATTCTCGTATTCATAGCCGAGTCCGTGCTCACCGAGGAGATCGACCACGCCCGTCGACGGGAAACCCGGGATGTCCACCGGCTGACCAAACCCCTCGATGTGCTCACCCGTACGGGCGTCCAGAGCGTGCAGGAAGAAGGCGGGTGAGATGAGGTAGATCACGTCCCGGCCGTCGACGTTGGCGTAGGCCACGCCCTTTCCGTGATTCTTCCGCATCGAGTACTCCCAGCGGAACGTTTCGGGCTCCGTGTACGTCCACACTTCTTGACCGGTCGCGGCATCCGTAGCGACGACGGTCCGGTACTGGGAGTGCACATTCACGAGCAGGCCGTCCACGTAGATCGGGATCGACCGAGCGTTCACCGAACCCAGATGCGAGGCGTCGTACTCCCACGCCACCTCGAGATCGGCAAAGTTGCTGGGATTGATCTGGGTCAGCCCGGAATAGCGCTGACCCATCAGGTTCCCGGTAATCACCGGCCAATCGCCTTCGACGGCTACTCCATCGGCGCGATCGCTACCCGAGGAATCCCCACCGCATGCGCCAAGCACAACGGCCGTTCCGAGTGCGAGCCAACGGGTTGTTCCGTTCCTCATGTGCAAGCCTCTCAATCACTGAAGACGCTCACGAACCGGAGCGTCACGCCGACCTCCCTTCGGAAGCCGACTTCTGGAAGTTGGAGATAATGCCGGCCCCCTCTGGATCGCGCCAGAGCACCTTCATCGCCCGCGCGTACTTGCCTGCAGAGCGTTGGAGCACGAGCGTGACCCGCATCGATCACCCCTTCCCGTGGAGCCGTCCATGCGCTGGTCCACCGTCTCACCCGTCCTGCTTCTCGCCGTCGTGGCATGCTCCGGTGAGTCCTCACCCGCTGCGAGCGATCAGGCCATAACCCCGGCCCAGGACGAGCTCGCCGCCTATCGGCCGACCGCTCAGCAGGAGACGGAGGCGATCGCCACCCTCCAGGCGCTGTTCGATGCACTGGAGACCGGGGACGAAGAGCTTCTCCGGTCGGTCACGGATCCATCGGTCGTGATGCACTTTTCCGAGACCCGGGACGGAACGACCACGTTCGGCTCCGCGACCCTCGACGGACTGGCAGACAGGATCACCTCCAGCGAAGAGCCACTGATCGAGCGGATGTGGGATCCCGTCGTCGTCGTGAACGGTCCACTCGCCACGATCTGGACGCCCTACGACTTCTACGCCGGTGAGACCTTCAGCCATTGTGGCGTGGACGCCGCGAATCTGCTCGCGGGCCCTGATGGCTGGCGAATCGTAGCCCTGTCGTGGACGCGGCTCCAGCCACCGGAGTGTGACCTGCACCCGGATGGGCCGCCAGCACTGTAGTGGAGGAACCACCCCTCCAGACGGGGCTCGGGTCGACCATTCACGATCTGATGCGGACATGGCCTCCAGTCAGAGGTCCGCTATTTTACGCTACTCCACGATCATACCCATTTGGAGATGTCGCTCCCGATGGCGGAAACCCAGAACCACTGGCTCCAAGATGTCGCCGTG
>CALHIO010000015.1 GCA_938030915.1 uncultured Gemmatimonadota bacterium | reverse complement strand
TCGGCGGGATGATCGTCGCGATGTACCTCCCCATCTTCGACATGATCAACGCGGTGCAGTAGCTCCTCGGCGAGGCAGACGGATGCGGGGGCGGCCGGACCGGCCGCCCCCGCTTTTTGTGTGCCCCTCGAGGCTCAACACGCCACCATACCCGCGAGTCCAGAAGGCAGACAAAACGTGGAGACGAAGTTGAACCAAACTGATCTTCGTGCCTCATGGGGTCCCCTGACCTCGGCCCTCTTCTCCCTCGCGGCGCTCGTGGCTGTTGTTCCGGGCGAGGCGGCTTCTCAGGAACCCCCGCAGGCGGTGGCGACGGATGTGCCGGCGGGCCCGCTGATCGATGGCCGCCTCGATGATTCGGTCTGGGGTGCGGCACCCGTTCTGGCGGGCTTCGTCCAGCGGGAGCCGCTCGAAGGCACGGCAGTCTCTCAGAGAACTGAGGTTCGGGTCCTGTCCGACGGGGATGCGCTGTATATCGGCGCGTGGCTGTACGACGAGAATCCGTCCGCAATCGTGTTCGGGCAAACTCGTCGTGACGCCTCGCTCGGAGATTCCGACGCCTTCTCGTTCATCCTCGATACATACCGGGACCGCCAGAACGGCTTCGTATTCGGGACCACTCCGGCCGGGATCGAATATGACGGGCAGGTGGCGAACGAGGGGCAGGGCGGCGGCGGCGGTGGTGGCCGCATGCAGCGAGGCTCCGCTGGAGGCTTCAACCTCAACTGGGACGCGAGCTGGGAGGTCGCCACATCGACGGATGATCGAGGGTGGTACGCGGAATTCCGTATCCCCTTCTCGACGCTGCGATACGGAACCGGTGGAGAGCAGACGTGGGGCCTGAATTTCGAACGCAGGATTCGCCGGAACAACGAACAGTCGGTATGGGCCCCGTTGCCCCGGCAGTTCACGATCAACCGCGTATCGCTCGCCGGCTCACTCCAGCTCGATGCCCCGAACAAGCGCATTGTCAACGTCACGCCGTACGTGCTGGGTGAAACGTTCAAGGACTTCAACCAGCCCGGCGCATTCTGGGATGAGGAGTTTGCCGTCGGTGGCGACGCCAAGATCGGCCTCACGCAGAGTCTGACGCTCGACCTGACCGCGAATACGGACTTCGCGCTCGCGGAGGTCGATGACCAGCAGGTGAACCTGACCCGGTTTCCACTTTTTTTTCCGGAGAAGCGTGCGTTCTTCCTCGAGAATGCCGGGACGTTCACCGTCGGCAGCGGTCGGTCGGCCGATCTTTTCTTCAGCCGTCGCATCGGCCTGGTCGCTGGGCGCGAGGTCCCGATTCTGGCCGGGGGCCGGGTGACGGGTAAGGTCGGGGGGCTACAGGTCGGCTTCCTGAACATTCAGACCGACGACGTATTCCGGTACGACGCGGAGAACGACGTCGATATCCAGCTTTCACCCCACAACAACTTCGGGGTCTTTCGCGTCTTTCAGGAGTTCTCGAACCGGTCGCGTTTCGGGGGCATCGTCGTGTCACGACTCAACACGGACGACACGGGGGACTACAATCTGACCTACGCTGTCGATGGCCGTCTGGGGATCGGCCAGGACCTCACCTTCGACGGCTGGTTCGGGCTTACAGAGACACCCTGGAGGTCGACGGCGCCGGACGATCGGGATGGCTTCAACCGCGGGGAGTACGCCTTCAATGGCGGGATGTCGTACGTGACCCGGGACTGGCAGATCTCGGCCGGCTACCGGCAGGTCGGTGAAGAGTTCAACCCGGAGGTCGGCTTCCTGAGCAGGGACGCGTACCGGCACGTCAACACGCGCATCCTGCGGCACATCCGGGTGCCGAGCGTGAGTTGGTTCCGGGAGTTCCGGCCGCACATCTCGTGGAACCAGTTCTGGGACCTGAGCGGCTTCAGCGAGACCTACGTGGTCCACATCGACAACCATTTCGCCTTCGAGAACGGGGCGTTTTTCCAGTTGCCGGGCCTCAACCTGACAGGCGAGGGCCTCCGGGAAGATTTCGAGATCCGCGATGGGATCGTCATTCCGGCCGGGAACTACGACAACTACGACTGGGAAGTCCGGGCGAACACCGACCGGAGTGCTCCTTTGTCCGTTTCCGGTGGGTGGAGTCTGGGTGGCTTCTTCAACGGCACGCGCTTCGGACCGAATGCGACCCTCTCCTATCGATACCGCGATCGCTTCACGACCTCCGTCCGGCTCAACTACTTCGACGTCGCGCTGGATCAGGGTGACTTCACGACATCGGTCGTGGCCTTCAACGGCTCGTATTCGTTCACGCCCCGGATCTATCTTCAGGCCAACGTCCAGTACAACGACGACACGCAGGACGTCAGCACGAATCTGCGCTTCGGTTGGCTGGATACGGCGGGCACCGGCTTCTTCGTGGTCCTGAACGACTCCCGGCACCGCGGCCGTTTTGCCGAGACCGGCATTCCTTCAGGGCCGAAACAGCGTCAACTCGTCGTTAAGTACACCAAGCTGTTCGATTTCACCCGCTAGATGGCGAGTCCGGCCCCTACCGCAGCGATCAACACCAGCGTCGCCCAGACGGCCGGATGTGCCCAGATCGGCCGCAACTCCCTGCGCACGTCGGCGCGTCGGCGCTTCGGTGCTCGTTGATCGTGATCGTCATGTGCCCCTCGTCGTCCGTGCGACCCTCGAGAAGGCGATCTTTCAGGAGGGCATTCACGGCCCTCTGATACTTGTCCGGGGCCGTCGAGAACCCGGAAATCGTCGCCGGGCGGGTGTACGTGCCGGCGTGGTCGAGCTCTCTGAGAATCGTCTTTCTCGGTGACATCTCGGTTCAACCGATCGGAGGAGGCAGGTGGGAGTATCCTTACGGGCGACCCCTACGCGGCGAGGAGCCGCGAAGTTGCAGGTCATGGGCTGGACGCTCGTCGTCGGCCGGGCCAGGATGGTGCGTCCTCATCGTACGCCGCGGAGCGCCTGTGTCCTTTGACCTGCTGACTACACTGATGCTGATCGGTGCGGGCTTCGTAGCCGGGACGATCAACTCAATCGCCGGTGGCGGTTCACTCCTGACGCTGCCGCTTCTGATCTTCATCGGTCTTCCGGCGACCGTAGCGAACGGCACGAACCGAATCGCCATCTTCGTGGGGGGCATCGGTGCCACCACCGAGTTCCATCGCAGGAAGCTGATTCCGTTCGCGTGGGTGAAATTCGGCCTTCCTCCGG
>CALHIO010000014.1 GCA_938030915.1 uncultured Gemmatimonadota bacterium | reverse complement strand
GAAGCCCTGGGTCATGAGCGTTCCGTGGGGAGCGATGTCGTATCCGCGACCACCGTTGAGGAAGTACAGCGTGAGGGTCTGATCGTACTTGCCCTCGTAGTCCTCGTCGTGCAGCCAGATTCCGACCTCGACCTGGTCATCATCGACCTCGACGCCGTTGGGCCAGTAGTGGATGTCCCACGTCACGTCCGCGTTTGCCGGAATGCGGCGGCAGGCACCTTCGGGAACGATCTCACCGACCTTGCCGAGGGCGTATTCGGAGAGACGACCCGCGCGCTCGCCAGCCACGGTGAAGGAGGAATTCGCGTGGTGTGCCACGGCTCGACCGACCACGGAGGGCTTGGTCTCCACCGCCTTGATGCAGCGATCGGACGTCACACCCGTGGGGGTGGTCGGCCTCCACCAGCGATCCTGACCGACCTCGGGCACATCGTACGGCGCCGACGCTACGACGACGTCCGGCTCTCCGAAGCGATCCGCGAGGCGGAATTCTGCCGGGTCCGGCCACTCGACAGGCGCGGGCATGTCCGATGGGTCACCTTCCGGCGAGCCCGCGGCGACCCAGGCGACGATGGTCGCGATGTCGTCATCGCTCATGCGCCAGTCTTCCTTGAGGCTCTGAATGCCCACGTCCGTGTCGTACTGATACGGTGGCATGTCGCGCGCCTCGACCATCCGGGAGATCCGACGTGCATAGCGACGCACGTCCTGGTACTCCATGAGGGACATCGGGCCGATCGCGCCGGGCTGGTGACAGACCTGGCAATTCTGCTGAAGAATCGGCGCGACGTCTTTCGTGAACGTCACGTCATTCGCCGGATCGGGGCTGGGCCCGGTCTGAGCGGCGAGATGCTGGGTCGACCCGAGACTCACGATCACGGCAACGGTGCCGGTCGCAAGAACCCGCGTCACGAAGTGATGGCTGAAGGCCTGCATGGTCAGCTCCTTCTCTGGTGCACTCACGACGACGTTCGGTCGGACGCCGCCGTCGTGCAAGATATGTCCTATTGCTCCGAAACGCTCACTCTGACGTAGCCGTTCGACCAGCAACACTGATGGCCGGGAGAGCTATCGGTCAGTCCGAAGCTGTCGACCTTCACACGAATCACGTACTCACCCGGCGTGTCGAACGTGGCCGTGAATCGTCCGTGGTGCGCGTGCGGCCCCTCCAGCGGAAGGTTGACGGTCTGGCGCGTCAGCAACGGACCCGGTCCGGGCTGCCGAGCGCCGCGCCGCGCCGGACGAGCATCCGGTAGCGCTTCGACCAGCGACTCGAACGAGATCTCGGCGCCGATGGGGCCCTGGAATTTCCACAGGGACACGTTGATCGTGCCGAGCTCACGCTCTCCCTGGTCACGAGCCCAGAAACTGAGGTCGACGGGTTCACCGACTGTCGCGTTCAGCGTCTCCGGCATCCACGTGCCCTCGATACCCCACGTCCCGGGATCGTCCTGAGACCAGTGTATCGTCGGTCGTAGCGAACCGGCCGCCATGGGGCCGCTGCTCAGCTCGTAGGCACCCTTGATGATCAGCCCGGGTGATTCGAGACGACCGGGTACTTTCGTTTCGTACCCGTTGGTCCGGAGTGTCCACCAGACGTCACCTTCGAAGTCCGCGGGCACGACCACGCCGAAGGCGCCACGCTCGCGAGGGCCGCCGAAGCCCGAGTACCGGACGGTCGGGAAGCTCGTGGGCTGCCCGCCGTCGAACTCGGCAGGCTCGATGAAGTTGTTCGCCCCGAGCTCGATCTCGATCAACTCCGAGTCGTTCCGATTCAGGAAGCCGAACGAAAGGGTGTAGGTACCGTCCTTGTTCGGGTAGAAGCCATCGAAGTAGGGGGCCACGATGTTGCCCATCGCGTTCGGCGGCGCCAGCGGGAATTCTCGCTGTGTCCAATCTTGCGCAACCGCCGAAAGCGGCATCGTAGCGACACACACAACCGTGACCACGAGGGCCTTCGTCAGTCTGTACACCTCGATCTCTCCTTCAATTCTGAACTCTTTCGCAATTCTAGCGCTTCCGGGCGACCGCGAAAGGACACACGGATGTTGTCACACTTGGTCGCGCTCACTCGTCTATGTGCATAGCGGGCGGATAACGCCTGCCACGGATCGTCCCATTTCACACGACCTCGTGACCGTTCGAGCCACATCATCGCCGACTCCTGTCGATTTCGACGCTGTCTTCGACCAGCACTACGCGGATCTGGTCCGCTACTGCCGTCGGCTGACCGGCGAGAGCGACGCGGCAGAGGACATCGCTCAGGAGAGCGTGTGCCGACTGTTCGGCCACGAGATCCGGGCGGGGCCAGCGGACATCCGGGCATGGCTCTTCAAGACCGCGACCAACCTGGCGCGCGACCGATATCGAACGACGACCAACCGACGAAGACTCCTCGAGGTACATCCCGTTCAGCCCTCCGCGTCCGAGGCGCCCGATCGGGCGCTCGAGCGTGAGGAGCGAAGGGCCGGCGCTCGAGCCGCTCTGGAGACGATGGCACCGAGAGACAGGGAGATGCTGCTGATGCGGTATTCCGGATTCAGTTACAAAGAGATTGCCGAGGCCCTGGGCGTGTCGTCGTCGTCGGTGGGCACATTGCTCAGTCGGGCAGAGCGACGCTTCGCGGACGCCGTGACGGGACTGGAGGTCGGCGCATGATGCATGTGAACGAAGGTCTCCTGCTGGCGCTCCGAGACGGTGAGTCGGTCACGGAGGAGGCTCTCTCTCACGTCGAGATGTGCGCGGTCTGCTCGTCCGGGCTCGAGGAGGTCAGCGCCCGGGCAGCTCTGATTCGTGAGATGTTGGAGGAGGAGGTGCCGGCCGTGGATCTCGAGGCGGCGAAGGCTGCCGTTCGGGCTCGGCTCGATCGATCGCGCACGCGATCGCGCGTTCCGTTCATCGTGAGCAGCGTGCGACGGGCCGCGGCCATTCTGCTCGTTGCGGCTGGAGCGGTATCCGCCTTTCAGGCGCCGTCGGTGCGAAGCTGGCTGTCCGAACGGTTCGGTGACTCCGGCGCCACGGGCCCGGGGGCGGGTACGGCCCCCAGGCAGTCGGAAGAACTCCAATCCGTCGGCATTGCTGCTCGACCGGGTCTGGTGATCGCTCTAACGGGATTGGACGCCGGACATCGGGTGGCGCTTGTCTTCGAGGTCCGCGACGAGGTCGAGGTGTCGGCGGCCGAGGGCACACGGTTCCTGATCGCGGACGCCCGGATCGATGCCTCCGACGTCGTTGGCCCGGTCGTGATTCGTGTGCCGGTGGGAGCGCCTGCGCTCACGATTACGGCCAACGGGCGTATCATGTTCACGGGGACCGACGCGGAGTACGACGTCGATTCGTCCGGAGTACAGGCGGACGGTGGCTGGATATTCCGCGCACCGGATGCCTAGACGCGGTCGATGGGGAGGGGCGTGAAGATGAAGATCTGGATGCCGGTGCGAGGCGCGGTCGGACGAGGGCGCGGTCGACACGGGCTGGTGTGGTTCGCCAGCATGGCCATCCTCGCCTGGCCTGCGTCGGCGCCCCTGTCCGCTCAGGAAGTGGGCGGATCGCAGGTCGTCGCCTTCAGTGAGCTCCATGGAGTCGTAAGGGGCCGCTTCGGTG
>CALHIO010000013.1 GCA_938030915.1 uncultured Gemmatimonadota bacterium | reverse complement strand
CCGAAGATGCGGACGGAGCGCTCGTCATTACCCCGCTGCCGGGACCTGCCATCGAGCGTCTCGGCCAGCCGACCGTGATCGAGGCGATTCGGGAAGGGATGACCCCCTTCCTGGGGCGTCGCCCCGTGTTGAAGGTGGATATGCCTCACCCGGGTCAGACACAGGGGGAGCGGGTCACCCGGGAAGAGGTGCACGCGGACACGTTGAAGGCCCTCTATCGTCAGGAACCGCGCCTGGAGCGGGCGGTACAAGAACTCGATCTGGAACTCATGGAGTAAAGCGCAGAGATGACGGATCTGTCTCAGCTCATGCAGCTCAGCCAGAAGCTTCAGGCGAGAATGACGGAGCTACAGGAGAACCTCGAGTCGAAGTCCGTGTCCGGGTCGTCCGGAGGCGGCATGGTGACGGTAACGGTCGACGGGAAGGGTCATGCGAAGCGGGTGCAGATCGATCCGACGTGCGTGGACCCTCGAGACGTCGAGATGCTCGAGGATCTCGTTTTGGCGGCGATCAGCGAGGCGCAGAGCAAGGCGCAAGGCGAGTATGAAGCGGAGATGCGGAAGGCCACGGGTGGCTTTCCGATGAACATCCCGGGTCTGCCGAAGCTCTTCTGATCTCGCGCCATGTCGGCGATCGACCGTCTCACGGACGAGCTCTCCCGCCTCCCGGGGATCGGCGCCAAGACGGCACTGCGTCTTGTCCACCACCTCATGAAGGGGTCGAAGGACGACACGCGACGCCTTGCGCGGTCCCTGGTCGACGTGGCCGACAAGGTTCGTGCATGCGACGTCTGTGGGAACTTTTCGGAGCACGAGCTTTGTGAGGTGTGCTCCAATCCACGACGCGACGCATCTCTCATCTGTGTGGTCGAGGAGGCCTACGAGGTCGGGGCGATCGAGCGCACGGGTCAGTTTCGGGGGCTCTTTCACGTGCTGGGCGGCCGTCTTTCTCCGCTCGACGGGATCGGGCCGGACGAACTCAACGTCGCAGCGCTGCTGGAGCGGATTCACGGCTCGGGTGGTGCGATCCGCGAGGTCATCATAGCGACAAACGCGAGTGTGGAAGGGGAGGCGACATCCGTCTTTCTCGAGCAGGAGATCAGACCACTGGGACCACGGGTGACCCGGCTGGCGCGCGGCATTCCGGTGGGCAGTGATCTGGAATACGTTGATGGGACAACGATCGCACAGGCTCTGGCGGGCCGACGGGAAATGTGAAGATGGACAGGAGTCTCAGGACTGCAGGGCTGACGGTGCTCGCGGCTGCCGCCGCCGGTGCAATCGCGGCCATGATCATTCGGGGCCAGATCACGCGTCATCAGCGCGATCTCTTCTCGCCGCGCGCGCTCAAGCGCCTTGCCGCGCTCGGGCACATCAGCCGGGAACCGGCATCCGTCGACCTGATCAGGCTGCTCCTCGACTTCATCTCCTGGGAGCCGAAGCAGATGCTGCGAGACCGGGCTCAGGCGATCGTGGATCGTATGCTCGACGACGCGGAGCGGCTGGGCATCGAGGCCCGCGCGAATTCGGCCTGAAACAAGGGAACCTTGCCCCTGCCGTCGGGCGTACCGAAGTTACGGACGGTCGTCCTCATTCGGGCGCCGCAGGGCGTGCCCGACTCGGCTGGCGCGTACCGCAACCCGTTGAAGGAACGAGAGATCCCGTGAGTTCACGCTTCACAGAGCAGGGGAGGTAGCGTCGACCCATGTCGATGATCAACTACGCCTCGCGTGAGATCAACTGCAAGATCGTGTATTACGGGACCGGCCTCGGGGGGAAAACCACGAATCTCGAGTACATCTACTCCCGGGTGAACCCGGATACGAAGGGAAAGATGATCTCGCTCGCGACGGAGACGGAGAGGACTCTCTTCTTCGACTTCCTCCCGATCGATCTCGGCGAGGTACGTGGCTTCAAGACCCGCTTCCACCTCTACACGGTTCCGGGTCAGGTATACTACAACGCCAGTCGCCGACTCATCCTGAAGGGCGTAGACGGTCTGGTCTTCGTTGCCGACTCTCAGGCCTCGCGAGCTGAGGCGAACATCGAGTCGATGCACAACCTGTATGAAAATCTGGAAACGTACGGGTACGACCTCAAGACGATCCCGTTCGCGATTCAGTACAACAAGCGCGACATGGACAACATCCTCTCCCCGGAGGAGTTGAGGGCGCAGATCAACCCGATGGGGGTCCCCGATTTCGAGGGTGTAGCGATCAATGGTGAGGGCGTCTTCGAAACGCTGTCCTCTGTGAGCAAGATGGTCGTCGAGGCATTGTCCTGACCGCAGCGATGCGCCCAACGGAGCCGTCGAGCCGCCCGTGAGCAGCAAGGTCAACCTCCCGAACGTCATCACCGTCGCCCGCATCGCGCTCTGTCCGGTGCTGTTCTGGTTGGCGATGTCGTCGAACACGACGGCGCGTTTCGCCGCGTTCGGGCTGTACACCCTCGCGGGACTCTCCGACATCCTCGACGGTTACCTCGCTCGCCGGGCGAACCTCGTGACCGACATGGGAAAGCTCCTGGATCCAATCGCGGACAAGCTGCTCCTCGTCGTGACGCTGATTCCGGTCTATCTGATCTCGCACCGGGGAGGCCCCTTCGACGACGTACCGTGGATCGGGCCACTCCCGATGTGGGTGCTGCTCGTGATCTTCGGACGGGAGCTGTTCATCACCGTGTTCCGGGCGTATGCGGCTCGGAATGGGGTGGTGATCGCCGCGGGATGGTCCGGAAAGCGAAAGGCGATGTTCCAGATGTTCTTCATTGGTGCCGTGCTCCTCTGGTACCCCCTGATCCAGCTCGGTACGGCCGGGGGGTGGGACAATGGGCTCTGGACCTTCTTCTCGACCGGTCTTCAGGCATGGATCGCGATCAACCTCGGCCTGGCGATCCTGCTGACCGTGTACTCGCTGATCGACTATCTCTGGTCCTATCGGACCATCGTCGGTATCCGGGACTGACGTGACACAGGGCGCACCGAGCGCCGCCGTGGTGTCGGTCGGCAACGAACTCCTGTACGGAGAAACCGTCGACACCAATTCGGCGTGGCTCGGTCGGGAACTCACTGGGCTCGGCATCCCCGTGGTGCAGCGCTTCACCGTGGGGGACGTCGCGGCCGACATCGAATGGGCGGTTCGAGCCGCGGTCAGAATCTCGGACGTGGTGCTCGTGACAGGGGGGCTCGGTCCGACTCCGGATGATCTCACGAAGCCCGTGGTCGCGGGTGCGTTTGGCCTCGCTCTCGTTCCGAATGAGGAGGTTCTGGCCACGCTGAAGCACCGCTACGGTGCTCGCGGTCTCGATAAGGTGCCCGTGGCCGCTCGTGGTCAGGCGGATGTGCCCGAGGGGGCCATCGCGCTCGAGAATCCCGAGGGGACCGCACCGGGGATCCTCCTGCGCACTCCGGAGGCGATGATCGTCCTGTTGCCCGG
>CALHIO010000012.1 GCA_938030915.1 uncultured Gemmatimonadota bacterium | reverse complement strand
CACGAGTACTTCATGGGCGGACCGGCGCTCCTAGAAGCCGAGGCAGCATCCGTACCGACCGCACTCCGGGACGCTGCCGATCGAGCGGCAACTCGTGGTCAGGCAGCCATCTACCTGCTGCGCGGAGGTGAAGCGTTGGCGGTCTTCGTGGTGGCAGACGCCATCCGCGAGGAGAGTCGCGACGCCGTGAACGCGCTGCACCAACGTGGCGTGCAGGTGGCCATGCTCACAGGTGACGCCCAGGCGGTGGCGGATGCAGTGGCCAGTGACCTGGGCATCGACACCGTCTTCGCTCAGGTGCTTCCCGAGGACAAGGCCTCGCGAATCCGGCAGCTGCAGGGTCAGGGCATGCAGGTGGCGATGGTGGGCGACGGTGTGAACGATGCTCCGGCTCTGGCGACCGCCGACATCGGGATCGCGATCGGAGCGGGCACCGATGTCGCTGTGGAGGCCGGTCACATTGTCCTGGTCCGATCCGATCCCCGGGACATACCCAAGATCATCTCACTGTCACGAGCCACCCACCGCAAGATGGTCCAGAACCTCTGGTGGGCGGCCGGCTACAACATCGTGGCCATTCCGCTCGCCGCGGGAGCGCTGGCCGCATGGGGCATCCTGCTCTCACCGGCTGTGGGCGCGGTGCTCATGTCAGCCAGCACCGTGATCGTGGCCATCAACGCTCAGCTGTTGAAAAGGGCGGAACTTTAGGGGCGCAGCTTTGAAGGCCGGCCCGTACCTCAGGCGTTCGTGCCGCCCTGGCTCGCTTGCTGAGCCTACTCGCCTGCCGCCAAGTTGGCGCGATGTTCGACTTCGGCCGAGGAGTGACCCGGTGAAGCACCCACGTGTCCTGCTCATCGTCCTCGCCGCGATGGTCTCGAGCCCTCCCACGGCAGAGGCGCAGTCGCCAGCCGTCCTGATCCGGGCGGGTGAGATCCACACGGTCACCGCCGGCGTGATCCGCGACGGCGAGGTCCTTCTGCGGGACGGGGTCATCCAGGCGGTCGGGCGCACCGTCGACGCTCCACCCGGAGCGGTCGAGTACTCCGCCGACGTCGTCATCCCGGGCATGATCGACGCTCACGCGCATCTGGCGCTGGATCGATCGGGGCGATCCGCCATCCCTGGACCGTTCACGCCGGAGTGGAAGGCGGTCGACAACCTCGACCTCGACGACCCGATGATCCAGGTCGCCCTTTCAGGGGGCGTGACCTCGCTCATCACCCGATCCGGCAGCGGCATCATCTCCAGCGGCCAGTCGGTGGCTCTGAAGATGAAGGCCGAGCCCGGGCCCGACATGATCCTCAAGCCGTACGTGGACCTGAAAATGGCGGTGCGGCCCCTGATCAACCTGCGACCGGGGCAGACACCCCAGACGGTCATGGGATGGTACGCCACGGCGGAC
This sequence comes from uncultured Gemmatimonadota bacterium, assembly GCA_938030915.1. Lineage (GTDB taxonomy): Bacteria > Gemmatimonadota > Gemmatimonadetes > Longimicrobiales > Gaopeijiaceae > UBA2589. The sequence continues at coordinate 1,913 of CALHIO010000012.1, read as the reverse complement.
GAGTACTTCCGGCGAGCCACCGAGTACCAGGGGTCGCTCGACGCCTACGCGGCCGGGCAGGCTGATGCGCCCCCGGCACGGGACGAGAGACTCGAGGCGCTGCTACCGGTACTCAGCGGCGAGGTGATGGTCCACGCCCACTCGCATTATCCCAGCGAGACCATGATGGTCATGCGCCTCGCCCGGAAATACGGCTTCATCGACCGCCTGGCGCTCGCGCACGCCGAAGAGGTCTTCCCGATGATCGATCTGCTCCGGGGCACGGAGATCGTCCCGGTCATCGGGCCCATGATGATCGTGCAGTATTACAACGACCCCGAGCCGATCAACCTCCTTAAGGTCCTGCTGGATGCCGGCATCAGCGCAAGCATCCAGACCGACGTGTCCGCTCAGCACTTCGGAGACTTCCGTGAATACGGTGCGTTTCTCGCCCGCCACGGCCTCACCGATCAGCAGGCGCTCGAGGTCATGACGATCAACGGCGCGAAGGCCATGATGCTCGATGACCGCATCGGGAGCATCGAGGTGGGCAAGGACGCCGACCTGGTCCTGCTCGACGGCCATTTCCTGGACCTGTCCGCGGACCGGATCGAGCGTGTCTTCGTGGATGGTGAGCTCGAGTACGAGCGGAGTGGACTGCGCCAGCAGGATCAGCCGACACCGGTGGGGCCGTTCACGGCGACGACCGGAGACGTCGGCCCGGGCGACGAGACGTTCGCGATCACCGGCGCCCACGTCTTCACCATGAACTCGGGAACGATCCGGGATGCGACGCTCGTCGTGGAGAACGGACGGTTCACGCGGGTGGAGGCGGGACGGTCTCCGCCTCCGGGGATTCCCACGCTCGACGTCGGAGGACGGGTGATCATGCCCGGCACGATCGTCGCCCGCGCCTTCGCGAACGACTGGATCGGCGATCTCAAATGGCAGGTTCAGAACAACGAGCTCACCGAGCCGGTCGTACCGGAGATGAACGCGCTCTACGCCGTGGACCCGTGGTTTCCCTCGTACCGGGTCAACACCAACGTCGGTGTGACCGCGATGCAGGTGACACCGGGCGTCCTGAACCTGGTCGGCGGCAACGGCGTCGTGATCAAGACACCCGGGCTGGACTTCGAGACGATGGTCCGGCGGGAGCCGAGCAGCATGGTCATGTCACTCGCGTCCGCCGCCCGCCGACAATGGTCCGAAGACGCCCGGAATCCGATGACGCTCCAGGAGGCCTCGTCGACGATCCGCGCGACGCTCGACGACGCGATGCGATACCGGGACGCGGGACCCGATCGAGAATACGATCCACGCCTGGAAGCACTCCAACCCGTGCTCGAGCGGCGTGTCCCTGCGGTCATCCACGCCGATCGCGAGGCGGAGATCCGCGAGGCCATGAGTATCGCGGAGGCGTACGGGCTCCGGCTGGTCGTGACCGGGGGTGTCGAGGCACACCGGGTGGCCGAGGCGCTCGCCGCCGCCGACGTACAGGTGATTCTCGGGAACTCCGGCTCGTTCGCGTCCGATATCCGGGGTGGCGGAGAGGGGTGGAGCGTAGAGGGTCCCGCCATCCTGAGCCGTGCCGGCGTGAAGGTGTCGTTCTACGGGCCGGGGGCGTCGCGCCGTGCCTCTCCGACCGGCCGGCTCGCCGGCGAGCCCATCCTCAACTCGGCTTGGGCGTTCCGAAACGGCGTTCCCGAGATGGAGGCGCTTCGCATGGCGACGCTGAACGCAGCGGAGGCGGCGGGCGTGTCCGACCGTATCGGCAGCATCGAGGTCGGAAAGGACGCCGATTTCGTGGTGCTCGAGGGACACCCCTTCGACTATCGGGCGACGCCGCTCCTGGTCTTCGTGGACGGGACGCTCGAGACCGACCGGCGGTAGGGGCGAAGCGCCCGCACCGTCGACGATACGGCGACGCACCC
>CALHIO010000011.1 GCA_938030915.1 uncultured Gemmatimonadota bacterium | reverse complement strand
GAAACTCCTCGAGTGTGACGTCCCGAACCGCGCGGTACAGATCCGTATCGATGGACGAAACCGCAGGTGTGAAGCCCATCAGCACCTCGACCTCGATCTCCGAACCAAGCACCGCCCGTACCTCCGCGAGCCATGCGTCCGGATCCTGATCCGGTAGCAGCCGGCAGTCGATCTCCGCGGCGACCTCGGGTGACACGACGTTGATCTTGTTGCTGCCTTCGAATCGTGTGATCGAGCAGGTGTTGCGGGTGAGGGCATGCAGTCCGGGGTCATACATCTGGAACTCCGTCATCACAGCGGGATCACCGACATGGGCTGCCATGTCGGTGAATCGGCTGCGCCATGGCTCGGGGTGACGGTCTGCGATTCCACTGAGATGGACGTCCACAGCCGGGATGACCCGTGCCTCGAACTGATGGAGTCGAAAGCGTTCCAGCGCCGCGATCATCTCCGTCGAGGCGTAGCTGACCAGCGGTCGCGATCCGTGGCCGGGCTCACCCGTGGCAGTCAGCCGCAGCCAGTATGGCACCTTCTGCGTGACTTCGAGGCCGAAGTTCACGGTTCCATCCACGTCGGATCCCCCACCGCCCTCGTTGAGAAGGAAGCCGACATTGTCGAACAGTTCTGGCCGATTCTCGACGAGCCAGCCGGCGCCGAAGAATCCGCCCGCCTCCTCGTCAGCGGTGGCCATGAAGATGACGTCCCGATTCAGTGGCGTTTCCGTGCGGGCCAGCGCGAGGAAGGTCGCGAGGTGAAGGATTCCACTCGTCTTCGTGTCCAGTGCTCCGCGCCCGTACACGTACCCGTCCCGCAAGTCGCCGGAAAGCGGGTCGGTAGTCCAGAAGCGCTCGTCCGCCGGCACCACATCGATATGATGCAGAAGCACGATTCCGGGTTCGTCGCCGCCTTGGAGGCGCGCCCAGATGTTGCCGCGCCCCGGGGCGGACTCGGCCATCTCGTACTCGATCCCCTCTGCCTCGAAGATTCTGGCGAAGAACTCCGCGCCCGCCGTCTCGTTACCGGGCGGGTTGATCGTGTTGATGCGGATGTATTCCTGCAGCCACGTGACCGCCTCGTCCTGGAGTGCTTCCAGATCGAGCTGTGCGTGCACGCGCGTCGGGGTCGAAGTCGCCGTGACCAGGACGATCGCAAGGGGGGTGAGGAGAAGACGCTGGATGAGCGTGGATCGAGACATGCGCACAAAAGGGCTGTCGGTGGAGGTGTGGCCGGTGACCGTGGAGGGCGCGCCAAAGTGCGGAGCTACCTTTCGCAGGGCAATCCGGCTTCAGGCGCCCGGCGCCCGCTCGGCCGCGACGGATGGCTGTGCCGGACTAGCGGGTGAGGGCTCGAACTGCCCGCCCGGGCCGAGCGGTCGTTAGCTGGCCGTCGTCCACCACGATCGCACCGTTCACGAGCACGAACGGAATACCCGATGACGGGATGGTTGCGTCCATGTACGTCGACCGGTCCAGAACGGTCCCGGGGTCGAAGACCGTGATATCTGCGTCCATTCCGACTTGGAGACGCCCTTTACGCGCCAGCATAGGGGCTCGGGCCTCGAGCCGCCGAGCGGGCATGATCGTCATCTTCGCGACCGCCTCCTCGAGAGTGAGCAGGCCCTCGTCGCGGACGTAACGACCCAGGACCTTGGCGTAGCTCCCCGAAGTGCGTGGGTGCCCGCGACCGTTCTCCATCCCGCCGTCACTCGCGATCATGGTGATCGGGCTCGCCACGGCTGTGCGGGTCATCTCTTCCGTGCGGCCGTGAATGATCACCAGCCCTCCGGATTCTCGCGCAGCCTGAAACGACGCCCGGTCGAGTCTCTCGCCCGTTGAGACCAGTTGGTGCATCGCGAAGCGGTCGTCATCCCACGACGCCCAGTCATCGAACAGCGCCGACGTGATCTCGGTCATGCCGGCGCCGTACGGGTAGGTCTCGGTCGTGACGTCCTGGCCGGTCGCCTGCGCGCTCTCGATGGCGGAAAGGAAGTCCTCGATCGCTGCGCCCGAGCTGGAGTTGACGTGCACGATATGCAGAGGGGCGTTCTCGACGCGGGCGGCCGTCAGGGTCGAATCAAGGCCGGCGAGCCCGCCTCGCATGTGGATGTGAGAAGGGGCCCCGTACTCGGCTCCGGTGGCGAAGAGCCGCTGGATCTCCCGCATATCGGCGCCGGGTGTGTAGGCACTTCCGAAGCCGACGGCCAGCGCACCCTGATCCAGTCCGAGTCGAACGAGACGTTCGATCTCGTCGAGTTGCTCGGGGGTTGCGGATCCATACCCGCCGATGCCCGCGGGAACGAGGCCCGTACCCGGGTCGTCCATGACGTCCATGCGGACCTGGACGTGTCCGATGCTCACCCCGTGGTTCACGATCTGCCCGCCGTCGCGTTCCGCGTACCACCGGTCGATGTCACTCGTCCCGACTTCCAGCTCGAGCGCGGTCGTGACACCGTCGCGCACCATAAGCGCGTATGATTCTTCGTTCTGGCCATGCTCGTGGAGGTCGACGAAGCCGGGTGCCACCACGTGACCGGACGCATCGATCACCCGGACCCCGTCCAGAACTTCGCCGGAGATGATGGCGACGACCCCGTCACGGACACCCACGTTCGCGGTCTCGAAAAATCCGGTTTCCGGATCCATGACCCGGCCGTTCGCGATGACCACGTCGTACGACTCCGCTGTCGAGCACGCCGCCGCCGAGCAGGCGATCGCGAGGATGACGAGAGACGGGCGAATCCTCATGGCTCCTCTCCTTTCCGACATCGAGTTACTGCCTCGGTCCGAAGTCGGACTCGAAGAGCGTCTTCACCCGGGGATCCAGGGTCACGTTCGTGGGCTGACCGTCGACAGGGATCACGAATCGGTGGAAGCGTCCGTCCACCGGGACGGTCTCGATCATGGTGGGCAGGGTCGTGCCATCGAAGTGAATTCCGACTTCGAGAGGCAGGTCGAAGGTCGGGCCTGCGGTCTGTGTCTGGTTGATTTCGATGCGAAGCGCCTGTGCATCCGGATCGTACGCCCACCAGCCTTCGAGTCGGGGATTCCCTCCACTGTAGAGCCATTGATCGAAGAAGAGTTCGAGATCGAGGCCCGACGCTTCTTCCATCACGCTCCTGAAGTCAGCCGTCGTCGCGTTGGCATTCATGTATCGTGCGTAATAGGCGCGGATGCCCCTCCAGAATGCCTCGTCACCCATGCGGCTTCGGAGCATGTGCAGAATCCACGAACCCTTTTGGTAGGTCGCGCCACTGGTGACCTGTCTCATGTCCGACAGATCGTCGTGGACGATGCGGTATTCGGGGTCGGTCTCATACTGGGCAAATACGCGGGCCGCTGAGCTCTGAAGCCCGGCGACGAACTCGTCTCTCCCGTATGCGTGCTCGATGAAGAGGAGCGTGAAGTAGGTTGCGAATCCTTCGCTCAACCAGATGTCGTCCCAGTCCGATTCGGTGACCGCGTTGCCGAACCACTGATGCGCGACTTCGTGGATGATCACGTTGCGCCACCGTACCGAGCGGTCCCCTGTCACGGAACTCTCGTGATACATGATGGCGGTCGCGGCCTCCATACCACCGCCCGTCACGGGTGATGTGATGTTCGCGAGCCTTTCGTAGGCGAAGGGGCCCACATACTCGTCGTAGAACTCCATCGCCGCCTTCGTGGGCACCGCGAAGTCGTAGAAACCGGGGTCGCGATCCTGTCGATAGACCCAGGTCTCGATGGGACGACCCTCGAATTCGTCCACGTGCTGGACCGCGAACTCGGCTACGCCGAGGACGTAAAGCCACGTCGCGATCGGTATCGAGTTCTTCCAGTGTGTCGTTCGGGTGCCGTCGCCCTGATCTGTCTGCTCGACAAGGACGCCATTGGAGACCACCTGATAGTGGGACGGAGCGGTGACGACCATCTCGCTCATCGCCTTGTCGTACGGATGGTCGATGGTCGGCAGCCAGTTCCGAGCCCGGTTCGGCCAGTTGTCACTGAAGAAGGTCCGGTCGCCGTACTTGTTCGGTCCGGGAACAAGGCCTGAGGCGGGCACGCCAGAATACTCGACGACGACGTCGACCCGGTCCCCGGACCGTCCCGTCTCTGCGAGGCCGATGGTGAGCAGGTCGTCCTCGTGCACCCAGTCCAGTTCATCACCGTCCGTCGACACTCGGTGGACGGACATGCCGCGGTCGCCGTCGCCGACTTCGATGAGGTCGAGGGGAAGCTCGGTGACCCCGTTGTTCGTGAATCGGAGGGACACGATCGTGCGGCCGACCACGATATCGGTCTCGTCGGACAGGGTCAGTTCGAACCGATAGTTCTCGATGTCGATCCCGATGCGACGGGGATAGTCATCGAAAAGGGGCGCCTCGGGCACCTCGGGGCCTCCGATGAGGAGGGCGCTAAGGAGCAGAAGGTGTCGCATCCGGACGTGTCTCCATGTTGATGGGGACGCCAACATGGAGGGTTGTGCAGTTTATGGGCAACCGGCGTGCGCAGCCCCTCGAGGGGTCCCGGCAGGCATTCCGCCAATGTGACAAGCTCAACACAATTCGAGCGGGAGGTGATATCATTGCGTAAATTGAGTTTACGCGACCAACGGCCCCGCCCTTCCGCTCGTCGCGCGGTACCCATATCGACGAAACCGAACGGTATAGATGACCGATCACGTGGAAGGAGAACCAGCAAGCGACGCGGGTGAGGCGGAGGGACTCGCCCCGGACTCGGACGCTGGCGAAGGCCGACGGAACTTTCTGACCGGGGCCTCCGCGCTGGCCGTGGGTGCGCTCGCCACCCTAGCGCCGATCGGCGCAGCCGTGGCTGCGATCCTCGATCCTCTTCGCAGAGGCGACGGGGAAACCGATCTGGTTCTCGTAACTCGACTCTCTGCCGTCCCCGAAGACGGTACGCCCCGCAAGTTCACCGTGACTTCCGATCTCACCGACGCGTGGGCGACGTACGCCGACGCTCCCGTCGGTGCGGTGTATCTCCGCCGGGTCGGTGAGGGCGTTCGGGCGCTCAACGTCGTCTGCCCCCATGCCGGCTGTTTCGTCGGCATTGCGCCGGACGGATCTCGCTTCGCGTGCCCGTGCCACCGTAGCAGCTTCGACCTCGACGGCGTCGTCAACGATCCGTCCAGTCCCAGTCCCCGCGACATGGACGCGCTCGACGTGGAGATTCGGAATCAGGATGAGGTCTGGGTCCGGTTCCAGAACTTCCTGCCGGGCCGCGAAGACAAGACGCCAGTCTGATGCGCGATCTCCTCGACTGGCTCGACGACCGCACCGGGTACCGCGCCCTCCTGCGAGGCGCCCTGTACGAGCGCATCCCGGGAGGTGCTCGCTGGCGCTACATCTGGGGAAGCACCCTCGTCTTCGCGATGGTCGTGCAGCTGATCACTGGCCTGGTTTTGTGGTCTGCGTACAGCGCGAACGCGCAGGGCGCGTGGGAGAGCGTGTGGTTCATCCAGAATCAGATGATGGGTGGGTGGCTCCTGCGTGGCATTCACCACTACATGGCCCAGGTCACGATCGTGCTCCTGGTCCTTCACCTCATGCAGGTGCTGATCGACGGCGCCTATCGGGCGCCGAGAGAAGTCAATTTCTGGTTCGGCCTCATCCTTTTGCAGCTGGTCCTGGCTCTTTCGTTGACCGGGTACCTCCTTCCGTGGGACCAGAAGGGGTACTGGGCGACCAAGGTCGCGACGAGTATCGCGTCCATGACCCCTGTGGTGGGTCCGTCGCTCCAGCAGCTCCTGGTGGGTGGCACGGAGTACGGACATCACACGCTGACCCGCTTCTTCGTGTTGCATGCGGGTGTTCTTCCCGCCGGGGTAGCGCTGCTAATCGTCGGTCACATCTACCTGTTCCGTCGCCACGGCGTCACCGTGCCGAAAGACGCAGCCGACAAGCCGGACGGGTACTTCTGGCCAGAGCAGGTCCTCAAGGACAGTGTCGCGTCGCTGATCGTGATGGCCACGGTACTCGGCCTCGTCCTGTGGAGTGGCGGAGCCCACCTGGGCGCTCCGGCGGACCCGACCGAACCGTATGCGGCTGCGCGTCCCGACTGGTACTTCCTTTTTCTCTTCCAGTGGTTGAAATACTTCCCCGCTGGTTGGGAGGTCGTGGGCGCTCAGGTCATCCCCGGACTTGTGCTGGCGCTCGTGGCTGCCATGCCGATCATCGGTGGATGGAAGTACGGACATCGCTTCAATCTCGGCGTGGGTGCTGCGCTCCTGGCGGGGGTGGTCATGCTGACATGGCTCGCGCGGGCCGAGGACGCAGCTGATCCCGCCTTCGCTGAGGCCAAGGCTGAGGCGGACGCGATGGCAGATCGCGCTGCGGAGCTGGCCAGCACCGCTCCGGGCATTCCGGCCGCGGGCGGACTCGCGATGCTGCGGGCCGATCCTCTCACCCAGGGTCCGAAGATCTTCGAGGCGAATTGCGCACAGTGCCATCGCTTCAATGGACACGACGGGCTTGGAGGTCAGCCATCCGAGCCTGCATCGGCATCCGATCTCGCCGGCTTCGGGAGCCGCGAGTGGCTGGCAGGACTGCTGGACCCGGACCGTGTCGCCTCAGATGAGTATTTCGGGGCGACAGCGCACGTACGCGGCCGGATGGTACGGTACGTCCAGCGCGGCGTAGCCGGATTCACGCCCGACGTTCAGGACGACCTCGAAAAGGTGATCATGGCCGTGTCGGCGGAGGCAGCCCTGCCCGGGCAGGCCGAGCAGGATGCGGCGCAGCAGGCCGAAATCGTGGAGGGCCGCGCCCTGATCGCCAGTGAGGAGATCAACTGTGTCCGGTGTCACACCTTCCGGGAGATGACCGAGGGTGATGTCGGCCCGGTCCTCACCGGGTGGGGTTCACGCGCGTGGATGTTGGGGATGCTCCATGACCCGACAGACGAGCTCTACTACGGGGAAGACAACGATCGCATGCCATCGTTTGGCGTAGACGAAAGCCTGACGCCTGCGGAGATGGGGCTGGTCGTAGACTGGCTCCGGGGCGACTGGACAACCGAGCACACCCCGGAGCCGTAATGTCTACCGACCGCTCGGCGGTCGGCGTGCAGAAGGTGACCGCGTCAGCGGCGGTCCGGTGGGCTCAGTTGTTCAGAGCCCCTTCGGTGATCCACGCCTTGATGACGTCGAGTTCTTCGGCCGGTACCGGATCGCCACCATCGGGCATGTCGCCGGAGATGATCATGTCGACGAGAAGGCTGGCGTCGGCGTCTCCGGCCTCCACGACCGTGCCGTAGTCCGATCCCGCCATCACACCCTCGTATGTGTCCAGCTTGAGGCCGAGCTCGGCGCTGTCCTCGCTATGGCATTCCCAGCAGTACCGTTCGAGGATCGGCATGACTTCGGTGGCGAAGCTGACCTCGAGATGAGCGTCTGGCATGATTGCCGTGGCCTTGAGCGGGGCATCAGCGCCGCTCTGCACGGCCAGACCGATGCCCGCGGTTACGGCGAGAGCAGCAATCAGGTCGGAGCGGAGGAGCATGGAACGTATCCCTTCGGCGATCGAACGGCCGCCGTTCGTTTCGTATGGACTTCGAATTCTACTGGCATCGGGCGGAAGCTGTTCCCACCCTCATTCCTCTCCGGAGGCGAAGAGGTCCGTCGATATGTAGCGTTCTGCGAAGCTTGGCAAGACCGCGACGATCGTCTTCCCGGCCATATCCTCGCGCCTCCCGATGTGGATAGCGGCCCAGATGGCGGCCCCGCCGGAGATGCCACAGGGGAGTCCTTCGGTGCGTGCAGCGTCCCGAGCCATCGCGAAGGCGTCGTCGTTTTCAATCGCCATCACTTCATCGATGAGGTCGATGTCGAGGACGTCGGGAATGAAACCCGCACCGATGCCCTGAATCATATTTCCGGGGCCCGGCTCCCCTCCGCCCATCACCGGGCTGGTCGTCGGCTCCAGCGCGACCGAGTGCAGGGCTGGGTTGCGTTGCTTGAGGACGTCGGACACCCCTGTGATCGTTCCCCCGGTACCCACCCCGGCCACGAATACATCGACGTTGCCGCCGGTGTCTCGCCATATCTCCTCGGCGGTCGTTCGTCGGTGCACATCGGGGTTGGCGGGGTTCACGAACTGTCCGGCCTGGACGGCCCCTTCGATCTCCTCGGTGAGACGATCCGCCGCAGCGAAGGCCCCGCCGATTCCCTCCTCCTTCGGGGTCAGCACCACCTCGGCCCCCAGGTGCTCGAGCATGCGAACGCGCTCGACCGACATCGTTTCGGGCATCGTGAGGATACAGCGGTAGCCGCGTGACGCAGCCATGAACGCGAGGGCGATTCCGGTATTTCCCGACGTCGGCTCGACCAGTGTCTTACCCGGTCCGAGTACCCCTCTCGCTTCCATCTCTTCCACCATCGCGATGCCGATCCGGTCCTTGACCGACGCCATCGGGTTGAAGAACTCGCACTTGAGCAGGATATCTGCGTTCACGCCGTGCTTCTCGGCGAGCCGGGGAATCCGTACCAGGGGGGTATCGCCCATCGTCGCGGCGAAATTGTCATAGATCCGGCCGCGGCCGGGCTGATCCTCACTCATCGTCGTCCTCTCCGTGTCGATGTATTGGGCTCGTCGGTCCGCTCGAAGTATCATGACTGCCGACGTACCCCAACCCTGCACTGCCATGAATCGTCGCTCTTGTCTGGCCGGAACGTCTCTGGTCGCGCTGGCCGCACTCTCCCTCTCCGGCTGCGCCGGACCCGCCGATGACGATTCGAGTGGCGGCGCGCCGGTGATGACCGCCGCGGCCGAGCCTCGAGTACCACTGGCACCGACCGGCCCCGGTGAAATGCCACCCGCGATTCTCGGGAACGGAGGTGACCTGCTCGGCGCCGATGTCCAGTATGTGTCTGGTGACGAGGCGACGATGGGCTACCTGGCCGTGCCGGAGGGTGATGGTCCGTTTCCGGCCCTCGTGATTATTCACGAATGGCATGGCCTTGTCGACCGGGTCCGGCAGGTCGCCGACGACTTCGCGGCCGAGGGCTACGTGACGCTGGCCGCGGACCTGTATCAGGGTCGTACTGGCGCGAATCCCCAGGAGAACATGGCGCTGGTGCAGGAGGCGATGGCGGATATGCCGTCGGTCGTGGCCAACCTCAACGCGGCTGTCTCGTTTCTCAACGCGCGCCCGGATGTCACCGGACGGGTGGGTGCCATGGGTTGGTGCTTCGGTGGGGGAATCGCTCTGTCCTTCGGTCTCGACGGCGACGATCACGATGCGACTGCAATCTTTTATGGCCGACTGGTCGACGATCCGGCGGTGCTCGCGAGCATGGATCACGAGGTGTACGGCACATTTGCTCGAGAGGACTCAGGTCCTTCGCCGGAGCAGGTGGAGGCCTTCGAGGCCGCGCTCCGGTCGGCTGGAATCGAGAACGACCTCCACATCTATGATGAGGTCAATCACGGCTTCTGGCTTCAGGTCGACGGGGATCTGGAAGTGCGCAGCGCTGCAGGTCTCGATGCGTGGGAGCGTCTGAAGGCGTACCTGGATCGAACGCTTCGGTAGGCGCTCAGCCGCCCCTTAGCCGGCGTTGCTGCTCCCGGCGCAGCTGTTTCTTTCGGCGGCGCGCGTCTCTGGCGGATTCTCCGGGGTACCGTGTGTTCACGTCGACGCCGCCCATGCAGGCGAAGCCCGTGATGCGCAGGGTCGGCGCTGCGGGGTCGTGATGCACTGATTCGTCGGTCTGGTGATCGAAGCCGCCCATGATCGCCAGGCCGCTGACCTCGACATTCATACCCGGGGGGACGATGACCTCGGTGCCGCCAAAGATCGCGAAGACCTGAACCTCGGTGACACCGGGGCCCAGTACCGCCTCCCGGAAATCGAGTTCGGCTCCCCCCATGATGGTCACGACGGTGTTCTTCCTGGCCGGCCGCCATCGGCCCCCGCGGCTTCCCCCGCCCATCATGGCCAGAATGAATTCCGTCTCCTTCACGTTCGAGGCAGTCGTCACCTGATAGCTCGGGATCCGTGCCTCGTCGGGAAGCGTCTCCTGTCCCGAGAGGGCGGGCAGATTGGCGTTTCCGGGCAGGTCGTGCAGGAGGGCCCTGAGCTCTTCGCTCGTGCGCGCCGCATGCGCGGCCTCGACGCGACGTTCGAATTCGTCGATCTCCATGACGTCGTTCGCGAAGTGTTCCATCAACGCGTCGATTGTCACCTCTCGTGTATGCTTAAGCGGGGCTGATCCGCCGTCCATCCCCTCGGCCATCGTGGGTTGCCCCCGTTTCGAGTCACGACGCTCGCAAGAATGTACCGCTGTACGTGTACGGCCTGGTACCGGGTGTTCATGGTCGCGTACCGTCTACGTACGGCGGTGGCGTAACCATCAAGTGACCTTAATTTTGTCGATCCATTTCTGAGCACAGGAAAGGAGCCCGCCCATGCGGTCACACAAGTCAAGAATCTCGATGGTATTCGCGCTGGCGCTCGCCTTTGGCCTGGTCGGGTGCGCGTCTGCCGGCGGCGGAGGTAGTCGTCCTGCAGGCTCATCGATGACCCGTATCGTCCGTGCCGAGCTCGCAGAGCTTCCGGAGATGAACGCGCTGCAGGCTATCGAGCGTTTGCGTCCGCGGTGGTTGCAGTCTCGGGCCGGCGATGTCGTGCAGCTTTACGTCGACGGATCGCGCCGGGGCAACGTCGCCGATCTGCAGTCGATTCGAGCCATCGAGATCGAGCAGATGGAGTACATGAGCGCGAGTGACGCGACGACCCGGTATGGGACGGGTCACGCCGGGGGTGCCATTCTGGTGAGCAGTCGCCGCTCCCGATAGCCGCTCGCGGTATCACCACGACGCCGGGTCGCCAGTGCATGGCGGCCCGGCGTTCGGCGTTTGCAGAGGTCTGCGTTGTGAACCGGGGTCAGCCCACGAGATCACGGGCGAACCGCTCGAGGACGTCGGCGCACGTAGCGATCTCGCGCACGTCGACCCACTCATCGTTGGTGTGCGCCTGCTCGACGCTTCCCGGGCCGTAGCATACGGCCGGAATACCTGCCTCGTTCAGGAACGCGGCGTCGACCCATGCGGTCATCCCCTCCACGACCGGCTCGACCCCGGCCGTCTCCCCTGCTTCGAGCAGACCCTGCACGAGATGGTGATCGATGGCCACCTCCGTGCCCGGTCGCTCGAGTGTCGTCTCCAGGGACGCGGACAGGGTCGGATCCTTCCGAGTCAGCGAATCCAGGACCGCCTGGAACTCGGCGACGACAGCCTCGGGTGATTCGCCGGGCATCGTCCGGCGTTCCAGGAGCAGTTCACACCGGTCAGGGTACACCGACTCGGCGCTTCCTCCCCGTATCGTTCCGGCGTGAAAGGACCCGAACTCGAGCAAAGGGTGCGCGGGACGCCGTCGCAGGTCCTCCGCGTACTCCTCGAGTGCCGCCAGGTACAGAGCTGCGTGCCGGATGGCATCGATCCCGATGTCAGGCCGGGACCCGTGTGCCGCGACCCCTTCGAAGAGGGCTCGGATCCACACGAAGCCCTTGTGGGCCGGCATCACCCGCAGGCTCGTCGGTTCGCACACGACCGCGAGGTCCGCGCTCGGGCCGTTCCCTGCGACGAGGTCTGCCATGCCGACGCTAGCGTGCTCCTCATCCGAAGTCAGAGCCACGATGAGCCCGGGACGAGGGCCTCCCTTCGCGAGTCGGTGAGCCGCTGCCAGCAGGGCCGCATCCCCCGCCTTCATGTCACAGGAGCCCCGCCCGTACATCCGGTACCCATCGATCTCGGCGCCGAACGGATCCACCGTCATTCCGGCGACTCCGACGGTATCGAGATGGCCGTTCAGAAGGAGCGTGGGCCCGGGACCCTCCAGCCGACCGATCACGTTCGGTCGGCCGGGTGAGGGCTCCGTGACCGTCGTCTCGAATCCCCACTCCTGCAGCAGGTCGGCGCACTCTTTGGCAATTCGGGCTTCCCCCGCTCCCCCTACCTCGAGCACGGGATTCACGGATGGGATCGAGACAAGCCAAGCCGCAAGGGCGACAGGGTCGCCGCTTCGAGCCGCCTCAGCGAAGTAGGCTGCTGTTGTGTCCATGTTGTTACACGCCGGGGTGAAACCAGAAACGGTTTTGATAGTACGTTCACACAGGCGTGCGCGCGCCGATGCTCGCGTGCCCCGATTCCCGTCCACCTGGAGGAAGCGTCATGAAGCACTTCGCGATCGGATTGATGAGTGCGGCCGCCATCGCGACGACGATCCTTCTGGTGCGCCAGCAGAAAGAGGAAGACACGAAGCTCCCGCGCCTTGTCCCGGCCGGTGAGACTCAGGCTCCGATTTCACTCGAGCGCATCAGGGAGCTCGGCCTATAGGGCCCAACGTCGTCCGAACCGAGGCCCGCCGTTGATCGGTGGGCGTTGTCGGCCACCCCGTCGAGATCGGGGCGGCAGCATGAAAGAAAGAGCGGCGGAGGCCTGGAATGCCTCCGCCGCTCTTTTGTCGTTCTCGAAGTCTCTTGCTGAGCGTGGATCTACTCGAAGTGCTCGGCGTTCTTGGCCACGAAGCTCGTCCACTCGCTGGGGACATCCGTGTCGGGGAAGATCGCCTGAACCGGGCACTCGGGCTCGCAGGCTCCGCAATCGATGCACTCGTCCGGGTGGATGTAGTATTGATCCTCACCCTCGTAAATGCAGTCGACGGGGCACACTTCGACGCAGCTCGCATCCTTTGTGTCGATGCAGGGCTCAACGATGATGTAGGTCATGGATCCTGTACGTCCGGATGAGGTCCTCAGGCGCCAAGAAGCTGTACAGTTGCGTCGGGCGTGGCAAGCATGTTCTGAGGGTCCGGGACGACTTGTACGAAATCGCTGCGGGTCACGTATGGTAGGGGACGAGGCCCGCTCACGAGGTCACTCACTCAGGGAACTCCCTTGCCGTACCAGACGCCCCCGATTTTCCTCGCAATCGCAATTGTTCTGCTTGGCCTGCCGGCGACGCGCGCGTCCCGCGCGAAGGTCCACGCACAGGTGGATGCCGGTGCTTCGCAGGGGGTCGTGACCGGCTCCGTCTGGGACTCGATTTCCGGGTCACCGCTCGAGGATGCGGCCGTCTTCCTCTGGGATACGCCGCACCGCGCGGTGTCGGATGCCCAGGGTAGGTATCGCATCGAAGGTGTGCCGGAAGGAGAGTACAGTCTCCTCTTCTTCCATACCCGTCTCGGTGAAATGGGCGTCTCTCCCGGCCCGCTTGCGATCGCCGTATCCGGAACTCCGCTGGAGGTGGATCTGGCGACGCCGTCACGGGCTACCGTCGCTCGGTCACAGTGCCTGCTCGAGGCCCGACCTTCGAATGCAGGGATTATCGCGGGCCGTGTCTATGACGGAGGGTCCGGGGTACCGCTCGGCGGGTCGCTGGTGACGCTCTCCTGGGAGTCCGATGAGCGCGCGAAGGCCGCATGGACGCACGTGCGGACCAGCCCGGATGGCTGGTTCCGGGCGTGCGATGTGCCGTCGGATCGGCCGGTTCTGGCCGGCGTGGACTACATCGGTCGACAAAGCCGCCGACGTGAGGTCGACCTGCATGACGGCTATACGGAGGTCGACCTTCCGCTCTACGCGCTGGCTCCGTCTCATATCACGGGCACGCTGAGGGACGCGACGTCGGGTGTGGGCATCGAAGGCGCAGTCGCATGGATTCGCGGGACGGGGTTCACGGCGCTGAGTGACGGTCGTGGCCACTTCGAGTTCGACCGCGTTCCTGCGGGTACCTACATGCTCATGATGGAGCACATCGCCTATGGGACGAAGATGGACACGCTCGTGGTGTCCACGGGCCAGCGCCTCCTGGTCGACATGATGCTGGACACACGACCGATTCCGATCGCTCCGATCACGGTATCGACGGAGCCTCCACCGGTGGAGATGGCTCGGCGGAGAGGGGGTATCGTGATCACGCGGGACGAGATCGACACGGTACGCCAGAGGTCCCGTGATGCGTCCGACGTCATTCGCTCCCTTCGCGTTCCGGGGGTCATCGTCCGCCACCAGTCGAACGGCGTGATCTGTGTGGGCTACAGCACCGGGCAGGTGAAGATGAACAGGGCCGGATGCGTCGAGATGATGATCTACGTCAACGATGTTCGGGCGACGGATCCCGACATGGCCCTCCGGCTGTCACCGGATGCCATTGAACGCATGGTGATCTACAAGCCGGTGGAGGCCGGGAATCTCTTCGGACTCGGTGGCGGAAACGGCGTTTGGGCCATCTACACCAGAGGCAACTGACGGACCTCTCAGGTGCGCCGACCATGACGCGGCGTCGACCAGGGGGTGGTCACAGTCGCCTCGCGAACGTCCTGACCCAGTGGGCGTAGCGTCTCGTCAGCGTACCGTCGATCCGTGCTGCGAACGGGAGCCATCCCGCGGACACTTCTGCGTGGGTGTCCGCCCATTGGTCGATCAGGTCGTCGCGCAGATGCAGATGCCGAAGTTGATCGAGCCGTTCGGCCAGGGCGGCCAGAGCCAGCCCGGGACTCAGAAGCAGAAGGCGCTCGACCAGCTGCTCGTCTCCCGGCATGGGAATCTGCTCCAGGGCTTGAACTGCCGCAGGTCCGACGTCGTTCTCGATATCATGCAACGGTACCCGCAGCCCGCCATCCAGCGACTCGTGAAGAGCTGCAACGATCAAGAAGGCGGGGTCCACGCGCTCCACATCGTGAAGGAGAATCAACGGGGATCGCCCGGGGTGCAGCCACGCCGGATGGTGATCGTCCTGCAACGCGACAAGGCGCGGTCCCATGGCGAGTTTGAAGGCGTGCAGAACCTCTTCCTGCTCTTCGGGACTTGCTCCGTGGGCCCGCAGTGCAGCGCGCAGGGAACGCGCCATCTGCTCCGCACGCCCGGTCAGAGCTCGGGGTTCTTCTCCCACTCGACGTCGCCCGTACCATGTCGTTCGTTCTCCAGCCTCGCGAGCGTGAAGAGAAGATCCGACAACCGGTTCAGGTAGGTGAGGACGTCCGGGTCCACCGCTTCGGTGGCAGCGAGGTGCACCACGGCACGCTCGGCACGTCGACAAATGGTCCGCGCGACATGGAGGGCGGCGGCTCCGGATGTTCCGCCAGGCAGCACGAAGGCCCGGAGCTCGGGCAGCTCGGCGTCCGCCAGGTCCATCCACGCCTCCATCTCACCGATTCGCCCACTCGGCAGGAGAGGCACCTCGGGTCGAGAGCGGCCGTCACGGGGGGGCGGCGTGGCCAACTCGGACCCGATCGTGAAGAGGTCATGCTGGAGGAGGGACAGGCGGTTCCGGATCTGCGCGTCGACAACCTGTGTAGCGGCCCATCCGATCGACGCGTTCAGCTCGTCGACGGTGCCGTAGGTCGCAACCCGAATGTGGTCCTTTCCTACCCGGCCACCACCGAACAGGGCCGTGTCACCGGCGTCGCCGGTCTTCGTATAGATCTTCACGTCAACGGAGCTTGGTCAGCTTGCGAATACTTTGTGCCTTCTCGAGGAGGGAGATTGTCCGGTCCGCCGAATCCTCCGGCTCGGGGCTGAGCAGGTCACGGATGTCCAGAAGAACCTCCAGCTGCAGCTGGTCTCGCTGGTACTCCATGTCGAGCGTCTCCATGCGCTCCGCATTGCCTGCCCCCTCCGCAGCGCTGAACGCAGTGCGGTAGACGTTCTCGAGGCTTTGCAGGACACGGTCCCGACTGCGCATGACTCCCTCCGATCAGATGGCGGCCAGAAGCCTCGCTCCCGGGCCAGCGTCATAGTATCCCCGAACAGCGGTCCGAAGTTCTTCCAGCTTCCCTTCGAAGTAGTGATCGGTGTCCTGGATACGGACCAGAGTGATATGACTGCCGAAGGGAGCGAGCGTTCGAGCTACGTGTGACCCCGAGCCGAACTCGTCCTGCTCGCCCTGCACCACGAGGATCGGCTTTTCCGTGGTGGCGAGGTAGCTGTAGTCGTATCGATCGTCGAGATCCACTGGAAGTCCGAGCCCGAGCATGCCGACCACCCGGTCGTCCCGGGCGCCCACCGAGAGTCCGACCATGGAGCCGAAGGAGAACCCTCCGACGAGGAGCGGCAGGTGTGGAAACGCTCCTTCGAGCCAGTCGAGTGCCGCCTTCAGGTCGTCCTGCTCTCCCACGCCTTCGTCGTGGCTTCCGGTACTCAAGCCGACGCCGCGGAAATTGAAGCGAAGCGTGACCAGCCCGGCATCGTTCATCCCCTGGGACGCTCGGTAGACGGCCTTGGTGTGCATCGTGCCTCCGTGAAGTGGATGCGGATGACACATCACCGCCGCGCCGCGAATCGATCCTTCCGGCTCTTTGACGAGAGCCTCGAGGTGACCGTGAGAAACGGGGATCCTGAGTGCGCCGGAGACCAAGGCAATGAAGCGGTTAGGGGTGGAACTGTGCGTCGGAAGCCGACTTACGGATGTGCGACATATGGCATGAGGAGTTATCTTCTCCTAACGAGCAAGACCGGTCAAGGCACGAGAGGAGACACGCCATGCACGCCTCCGAGGTCACGCCAGAGATCGCGGCGAACGCGAATGAGTTGTACTGGGGCTCGACCCGCAGCGTGAATCAGATCGCAGAGGATCTCGATCTTTCGAAGGGGGCGTTGTACGCAGCCCTGGTCCACCTCCCCAGCGGTGCCGGATGCCCGCTGTGCGGAGACGAAGTCGGGTGGTCGAATCGGACGGCCCGAGACCGCGATCAACTCATGTGCCCGAACTGTGACTGGTCCGGAAGTTCTGATCAGACCATAAGTTACGACGCTGGCCATGTGACTGGGGACGATGATGTCCCGGGGGTCGATGACACGGATCTCCACGATGAGCCCGGAGTTCCCCTTGCCTCGATGCGTTCACCTCGCATGGGGACGATCGCAGGCGGGGCGATGATCGGGGCTGCGGTCGGGCTCGCCCTCGTCCTCTGGGCGCGGCGCCGCTGAGTGAAGCCCGATGGCCACGTCGACCCACCATGACCCACGCAGCATCATCACCCCCGATGCCTTCGAGGTCTCCGAAGACCTGATCGGCATGCCACTCGCCTCTCCCCGCCGGAGGGCGGCCGCGTTGATGATCGATGGCGTCGTGATCGGGCTCATCACCGCGGTGACGAAGAGCTTCGCGCTCATCCTGGGTGTCGTAGCGGCGGCGTTTTTCATGCGGGCAGGCTTCAAACGCACCAAGGTGCGCAACAGCGTGTTCGGTCGGGCCATGCGCGTTTCCGTTGGTTGCCTCGGCATTGTGATCGCCATGATCACAGCGTCCCTCTGGATCGCACTCGGGCCGTCCTTCGGAGGAGAGGATAGCAGGTCCTCCGAGGAAGCCGTGTCGGGTGTCGTCTCCTCGGCCGGCACAGTGTTCACAGGTCTCCAGGCGGCCGGGTTGGCCGCCGAGTTGAGTGAGGCCGGTTCGATCGATGAGGCCGAGTCACTCGCGGGTCAACTCGTGCGCCTTGCGCGGGCCGGGGGGTGGGACGAGGAGAGTCTTCGGGCCGCGCTGTTCGGGCTTCCACCGGAGGACCAGGAGTGGAGTGCGGAGTGGGCCGAGACGGTCGAACGATTGCTCGCTGAAGGAGCGGATCGGGACCGGATCGATGTCGATCGGGGGGCGGCGGCGGATGCCCGCGCGCGCGCGGCTGATCTGTCGGACGAAGAGGCTCTGACGACGTACGCGGCTCTGCTCGAGGAACCGGGATCGGATCCCGTCTACCGGACAGCGCTGGAGCGCCGACTGAGCCCGGTGGTCGCATCGGACACGCTCTTCGTTCTCGAGACCCGGTCGGAGGAGTTGTCTCGTCGCCTCGAAGCGAGCGAGCAGGCCCTCGCGACGGCCCAGGAGGATCTGGCGGAGGCCTCGGAAGGGGGATTGTTCGGTTGGCTCAGGGACCGGCTCGACGAGCTCGGCTTCGGCTTCGGTTGGGCGGCACTCTATATGAGCGTATTTCTCTCCTGGTGGAACGGTCAGACGGTCGGGAAGCGCTTGATGGGCGTTCGCGTCGTTCGCCTGGATGGTGAAGCGATCACATGGTGGACGGCGTTCGAGCGAGCGGGGGGGTACGCAGCGGGGCTGGCCACCGGCTTGCTCGGCTTCGCCCAGGTCTGGTGGGACGCCAACCGTCAGGCGATCCATGACCGGATTGTGGGAACCGTTGTCGTCAGAGAAGGAGCGCAGAAGGTCGTGGACTGGGAGTCGGCGTTATGAGCGGGATCCGTGGGCGTCGAGTCGTGACAGGCCTCAGCCCCTAGCGCGAGCGTGGAGATCCAGATCTCGCTTCCGCTGGCGTTTCTTGCGGGCTTCGTCTCGTTCCTGTCGCCGTGCATCCTGCCGGTGGTGCCCAGCTATCTGGCGTTCGTGTCCGGGCTGACGCTGGGTGAGCTCTCGGACCACGCCACGCCGGCCGTGCGCAGGCGAGCGGCGATCCACTCGACACTGTTTGTGCTGGGCTTCTCGCTCGTGTTCATGACCATGGGGCTGGTCGCGACCTCTTTTGGGACCGCTGTCGCTCAGTCGTTGCCTTGGGTGAACCGGATCGGTGGGATCGTCATGATCCTTTTCGGTCTCTTCATTCTCGGTGTGCTGCGACTCCCTGCCCTGTATCGCGAGATTCGCGTGCACATGCGGTCCCAGCCCGTCAGTGCCCTGGGCTCGCTTGTCGTGGGGGTCGCCTTCGGTGCTGGCTGGACGCCATGCATCGGACCGATTCTGGGCTCCATCCTGCTCTATGCGAGCCTCGAGACGACGATGGTGGAGGGGACGATCCTTCTGGCCGCGTACGCGCTCGGGCTCGGCATTCCCTTCGTCGCGGCTTCGGTTGCACTGAACTGGTTCCTCGCTGGGAGCGCGCGAGCGCGCGCGTGGATGGTCCCACTACAGCGCGTGGCTGGAACCGTGCTCATTGCGATCGGTTTACTTATGGTTACCGGTCGTTTCGCGAGTTTGACGGCATTCCTCGCCGGGATGGGTCAGCTCATCAACCTGGATCTCTGATGAACGCAGGACTCCGAGCGCTCCTCGTCTTCGCGCTGGTGGGCGCGGCTTCCTGTGCCTCCGGTGATGCCGAGACCGACGGAACCGAGGACCTCACGCGTGCCCTGCTGGCCCAGCCCGCGGGCGATGGCATGTCCACCCCGCTGGCTGTGGACCCGGCAATGGCATCTCAGGGCGCGCGCGTATCGGTGGCTCAGGTCGGCTTCAACCGGGGCGACACGACCGCTCTCGTGAAAGTCGTCGAGATGTCGGACTACGGGTGCGGATTCTGCCGTCAATTCCATGAAGAGAGCTTCGGTGCGATCCGTGAGGAGTTCATCGAGACCGGGATGGTCGAGTGGAAGTTCGTTCCGTACATCACCGGCATGTTCGAGAATTCTCTGGCGGTGACTGAGGCTGTGGAGTGCACATACGCTCAGAGCCCGGCGGCCTTCGAGGCCTTGAACGCCCGGCTCTGGGCCGACCAGGGGGCCTGGAAGCGCTCCTCCGACCCCGGTTCGCTCGTGCAGGGATGGGTGAGTGGTCTCGGTATCGACATGGGCACCTTCAACACGTGCATGGATGCGGACGAGCGAATCCCGAGGATCGCGTCCGCTACGACGCTCGCCGGTCAGATAGGTGTGCGGGGTACGCCGACGTTCGTGGTTCTGGGATGGCCCCCGCTTCAGGGAGCGCTGCCGCTGGACATGTTCCGTGATGTGCTGACAGCGGCGCACGCCCAGTTGGAGGCACTCGAAGCGGCGGAGGGCGACCCCGGCGAGGGCTGAGCAGCGCGCAGCCAGGTCACTCGGGATCTGCCGGTCGTTGAGGTAGGTGCGGATGCGCTCGAGGGCGTGCTCGGGGTGACTCATCCCCTGAGTGCCTCGCTCTCGCTCGGCAGTGCGGCTGCGAGCACGTACTCCGACACCGACAAGCCCGCCGCTCGGGGGAGTTTCTTCAGCTGCCTTTTCTGCTCGGGGCTGACGCGGCCCTGGAGCTGACTCGTCTTCTGTCGCATGCGGGCGATCTGCCGGCGCGAAAATATCAATACAAGGTATTGACTGCCCGTATCCGGTCGTAGGCTCGCTCAGGGGATGGGATCCTGTAGCTTAATCGGATGACTCGTACGCTTCTCGTCGCAGGATCGCTCCTCATCTCCGCGGCGCTCACTTTGATGGGTGCCGACGAGCCTACCCAGGCTGAGCCGGCTGTCGTGCTGATGGACCCGGAGATCTCATGGTCTCCCGAGGAGCCGAGTGAGGGCACGTTGTTCCGGGTCCGGGTCTCCGCTTCGCCCCACACGCCCGTGCTCGGAGTACACGGGGAGCTGGCCGGCGAGGAACTTCACTTCCGGTCGATCGGAGACGGTGTATTCGAGACGTTTGCTGCGGCACCGATCGGTGCGGGAGCCGGGATCGATGCCGCCCTGCGGGTCGTCTACGCAGCGGGCGGAGAGGAGCGCTTCTCCGCCACGATTCCCGTCGCGCCGGGCTCGTACCAGCATGAACAGCTTCGCGTTGCGCCGCGCTTCGGTGCGCCCCCGAGTCGGGAAGACCAGGCCCAGCTCGATCGTGACCGGGCACGGGCCCGCGAAGCCTCCGCGCGCGCCCATCGCACGCCCCCGCTCTGGGGCGAGCGCGTCGTCATGCCTCGGGAAAGCCCGGTGACGAGTGAATTCGGCGACGGGCGGGTGTTCAACGGGCAAGTGTCCAGTCGGCATATGGGCCTCGACCTGCGGGGCGCTCCGGGTGACACGGTGGTGGCCGCGGTGGACGGTGAAGTTCTTCTCGTTGAGCCGTTCCTGCTGGCGGGTAACGTCGTCTACCTGAATCACGGCGCGGGCCTCCTCAGCGCCTACTTCCATCTGAGTGAACAGCTGGTGTCCGCCGGTGATCGAGTCCGTGCCGGTGAGCCGGTCGGTCTGGTCGGGGCCACGGGCCGCGTCACGGGGCCGCATCTGCACTGGGTGGTGCGCTACGGGCGGACCAGCGTCGATCCTCGGTCGTTACTGGCCGTCATGGATCAAGTCGACGCGATGCGCTGACTCAGAGGAAGCTTCGCGGTTGACCCCGGGCGCGAGGATCATGATAGTTGCATATGACAATTATGAACATCTCTCGTCATGGGACGCAGCCGTCGCCCGTCTCGAACGCTGGGGGGTCCGTGGACTCGGATGCGAGGCGACTGGCGGCCACCCTCAGCGAATTGATCCGTATCGTGCAGTTTCGCGATCGAGATCGGGCGTGTTGCCATGATGTCAGCGTCAGCCAGTGCTACGCCCTGAAGGGCGTGTTCGAGGCGGGCGCGATGACGGTCAACGACCTGGCCGCGTTCCTTTACCTCGACAAGAGCACGGCGAGTCGGATCGCCAACGGACTGGTTGATAAAGGCCTGATCAAGCGGCGCAGGGCCGCCACGGATGGCCGAATCGTGCTGCTCGTCCCCACGGAGGTCGGCGCGGCGCTTCACCAGAGGATCGAAGCCGATGTGCTGGCCGAATACGGTGCCCTTCTGGGCGGGTTCGAACCCGAGGTCCGGGCTGCGCTGACCACCCTCGTGGGCCGCCTGGGTCAGTCTTTTGCTGCTCGGGTGGATACGTCGAACGGCAGTTGTTGCACCGTGCCGTGAGTCGCAGCCACACTGCGGTGGGTGCGCGATAATAGTTGTATCTACCAATATCAAAGAAATTAGATGAGTGAGCTTCATGAGGCCTCGGAGGTGAAGAAGGCGGTTCGAGACCGCTATGCGCGTGCCGCGACCCGCGAGGCGGGATGCTGTGAGCCGAGCTGTTGTGGCGATGGTATGGCGAGCGCCGGCGAGATCAGCGAGTCGATCGGATATTCCGCAGACGAGTTGGCGCAGCTTCCCGATGATGCGAACCTCGGCCTCGGGTGCGGCAACCCCACTGCCATCGCATCCCTTTCGGAGGGGGAGATCGTGCTGGACCTCGGATCCGGTGCCGGCATCGATTGCTTTCTCGCAGCCGCAGCCGTCGGGTCAACGGGCAAGGTGATCGGAGTCGACATGACGCCACAGATGCTGGAGCGGGCTCGGCGAAACGCCGAGGCCGGCGGGTATGGGAATGTGGAATTCCGGCTGGGGGAGATCGAGGCACTACCGGTCGCCGACCGTTCCGTCGACGTCATCATCTCCAACTGCGTCCTGAACTTGTCGACGGACAAGCCGAGAGTGATGGCCGAGGCGTTTCGCGTCCTGAAGCCGGGCGGACGCCTCGTCGTCTCGGATATGGTTTCGGACGTTCCGATTCCGGATGTCATGGAGCGCAATCTGGACTCCGTCGCCGCGTGCCTGCCGACCTTCCGTGACGTGTACCTGCAGCAATTCGAGAACGCCGGGTTCGAGGACGTCCGAATCACGAACGAGCGCCCGTACCCGACTGCGTTCATTCTCGAGGATCCGGGCGTGAAGGCGCACGTGGCGAGGCATCCCGATCACGCATCGCAGCTGAGGCGATTCGCGGCGTCCATCTTCGGCGCCCACTTCGAAGCGTCGAAGCCGTAGGACGCGAACCACGTGACTTGCCTGCGGGGGAAGCCCTGCCTATCCGTGCCGCGATGCCCACACCTGGTCGACCCGGCTGTCTCGGCCGAGCCACCACGGGGTTTGGTCCCCACAGCTCCTCGCCGACGCGTGCTTTCGCGGCTGCGGACCGCGGTCGCACCAGCGTGGATCGCCATCGCGACGCAGGCGTGTGATGCGGACAAACCGGCCGAATGGCTCACCGAGGACGTAGCGCGCCCGAGGGCGTTTGCACCGGACGTAGTCTCCACTGGAATGCGAGAGTACGGCATCACGTTCAGCCCCGACGGGCGGGAGGCCTATTTCACGCGTCGTGGGCGGCGTGGCCCCGCGCAGATCTTCGTCACGCGGTACCGGGAGGGCGCATGGACCGATCCGTCCCTCATCCCGTTCGCTGGAGAGCACGACGAGTCGCCCAGCATCTCGCGCGACGGTCGGACGATGATTTTCGCGTCTCGCCGCCTGATGCCCGGCTCGGGTGATCGGAGCGACAATCTCTGGGTAGTTCGTCGAAGCGGTGTCGATTGGGGCATTCCGTCCCCGCTCCCCGGGAGCGTGAACCAGCCGCGGTCTGAGGCAGACGACTTCGTGACGGGCACCGAGCTCGGCGCAACTCTGCTCACGGACCTGTCCATTCTCTACTGGTCCCGTATCGACCCCGACTGGGGTGCGGACATCGTCCGCTCGGAACTCCAGCCCGACGGAAGGTACGGCCCGCCTGTACCGCTGCGGATCAACTCGACGGGTGACGAAATGAACGCGGTGTTGTCACCCGACGGCCAATTCATCGTCTTCCAGGCGTATCGAGATGCATCCGCACCTGGCGGTCAGGACCTGTACGTATCGAGGAGAAACGAGTTCGGTTGGGGTGCACCGGTTCTGCTCCCCGCGCCGTTCAACTCACCCGCGAACGATGGGTACCCGAGCTTTTCTCCCGACGGTCGGTTCTTCTTCTTCGCCACGGACCGGGACATGCAGAGCGGCTATTACGACATCTGGTACGTGGAGGCTGCAGCGCTCGGCCTCGCCGAGCTGACGCACCGCCCGTAGAGCCAGGGCCGGGATCCGAATCGTCCCGGCGCTCTAGCGAATCGCCCCGGCGGCCTTCAGTCGCGTGCGCAGGTCCTCGACCCGGGCGGCGTTCACGCCCAGGTCGCTCCGACCGACCCGCGACGACGAACGGACCAGAATCTCGTCGTCCGGGCCGATTCCGATCTCGAGGTCGTCGACGAACCGGAAGATCCGGCTGGTCACCTCGGCGTGCAGGTAGTCGGCGTCTCGGGTGATGATCGTCGTCCGTGGCAGTTCGGCGACAACCGCGGCGATCCGGTTCATCCACTCCTCCCGGGGGACATCCGCGTCGCCGAACATGCCGAGCGTCCCCTCGGGATGCCGCAGACCCGTATGGACGCAGTTCGGCGAGGAGGGGCACGGTGCGAGCATGCCGCCCTGCATACCGAGGGTGTGCCTGGGACCACCCCAGCACCCGGACATCAAAGCCATGGAGAGGAGCAGAGCGAGGGGCAGTGTCCTGTGCGACATGAGCGCCCTGAGGTCAGGTCGGAATGAACGGTCAGCGCGTGTAGATGGCGACGACGCCGTTTCCGGCAGCCGTCCCAAACTGGAACTGTGCGTCGATCGGACTGATGATCTCGATACGATCGATGATGTTGGGATCCAGGTCCTGCAGGAACTGCTCTGGGAAGGGGATCAGGACGTCGTTGAGCGCGACAGCCGCAGGTTGGCAGCCCTCCCCTCCGCCACGCCGACTCACCTCGATGCAGAGGGCGGGAATCATCACGCCCGTCAGCTGATCTACCTGGTACACGTTCCGGATCCGTAGTCCGGGAGTGTTCATGTTGCGGAGCAGATCTTCGGTTGCCGTAACCCGAGGAAGCAGGACTTCGATCTCCTCCCGAGACATGAAGTCAGCCCGCTTCGCATCGCCTGCCAGACTCGTCCTGCCGAATCGGGTCCGGGCGGTGACCACTAGGCCTTCGACCTCGAGAGCCTCCGTGGCCATCCTGACCTCGATATCGACCGTCTCCTCGCTGAATACCGTGACCGAGTCGGTCCGCTCCTCGAATGCGATATGATCCGTGGTGACGAGGTGGCGGCCGGGAGGGAGGTCATCCAGCACGAAGCGGCCCGTGATGTCGGTCAGCGTGGAACTCGTAGTCCCCGCGACGGATACGACGGCACCCGACACCGGGTCATTGGTCATGTAATCGCGCACATACCCAGCGAGTGTCCCCTCGGCGGACATCAGCAGGACCAGGTCCTGGAGCTGAGCAGTGCCAGTGGGCACGTAGACCTCCACACTCCGGCCGGAGCTTGCGCCAAACTTCGCCTGAAGCTTGAGATCTTCATCTCCCCGCACGGAACACATGCGGAAGTAGCCCGAGTCGTCGGTACGAACCTCCAACGGCCGCATGCCTGAAATTCCTCCGACGCGCTCGGCGGTCACGATCGCGCGAGGCATGGGAACTCCGGTGATGGAGTCCGTCACGAAGCCGGCGATCGCCGCAGAACCTGCGGGAGGCTGCTCGGCGAGGCACCATCCCATCAGGAGCGTCTCTTCGGACGGCACCGAGAGAATGGCATTCGCGGTGATCCCGGGGGTGAGCTGGAGTTGGCGCGGAGGGGCGCTTACCCCGAGCTCCTGCAGCCGCGGATGAAAGAAGGACACCCAGTACTCACCGACCGGCACGTCCCGGAGAAGGAAGCGCCCGCTTTCATCCGTCGTGCCGAGGGCACTCGTCCCCATCACGGCCACGCGCGCACCGACCAGCGGTGTCATGGCCGTACTGTCGAACACGAGGCCGGCAACTGCGGCCGTCGGCTGTTCCTGTGCCATTACGCCGGGTCCACCCATCAGCATCGCGATCACCGCGACGAGGACCACGCGCGTAGCTGCTCGAATATCGCCGACCTTCATTCTCACCTGCGTCAGTCTGATTCAAAGGTCCGACCCGAGAGCCGCCCTTTGCCCCTGTGGCGTGAATTCATACGCCCGAAGCGCGCGAACATTGCCATCCAGTTCGCCCCTGCGACGGAGCCCTACAAGATAGAAGACACCGAAGATGGCAAAAGGTTATGCCGCGTCCGTCAGCCCCAGACCTCGAAGAAGTCGACGCCTCCCGTGCGCCCCTCGCCAGCGTCACCGGTCAGGTAGCTCATGAGCATGGAGCGACACTCCTCGATCAGAACATCGCGGGGGAGCCGATCCTGCGTCGCACGGAATTCCGAGTCGACGACGCCGAGTACTCCGCGCAAGCCGAGACGCACCGCGAGCTCGGGGTCATCGTGTGCGATATCGCCCCGATTCTGGAGAATCAGTTGCCGCAGCCCCTGGAGCAACTCGTTCCGGAAGGCTTCGTACGCGTCACCCTGACGTCCCGAGGCCCAATCGAGGGCCTTGAGGTACGCGGACCGGGAGCGCTGAGCATCGATGAGCAGGCCAACCGCGCCCTCCACGACGTCCGCGAGATCGAGGGCCGACCAGTCTCGTGTCTGCAGAGCGGTCTCCCATCGCTCCAGGGCCTCGGTCCATACGCGCTCGCCGAGGTAGTCGAGGAGCTCGTCCTTTCCGTCGAAACGTGCGTAGAACGAGCCGACCGAGGAGTCCGCCCTCGCGACGACCCTGTGCACGGTCAATCCGGCGAGGCCCTCCGTAGCGAGAAGCTCCAGGGAGGCCTCCACGATGCGCTCGAGTGTTCGCTTCGAGCGGGATTGCTTAGGGGGCCGGATCCGTGCTGTCTTCGGTGCGGTCACTCAAACTCCTTTGAAACAGAATTCTAATTCTGAGCCAGGGGTTTGCAAAGTAGAAGAATCCACGGTCCAGCTAGGTTTGGCGCCGCTGTACGCCCGGTGCGGTCTCACGAAGGGGTGCACGGGGGCGGAATCGCAGGATCCCGCCCCCGGTACCCCACGGAGATCAGCTGAAGTCGACCCCGAAGAAAAGGACGGCGATAATGATCGCGGCAACAGCCAGGGGAGAAACGAAGCGGATGAAGAACCGCCAGATGTCGTAGTTGAACCAGTTGGGGGTGGTCTCGTCGACCAGCTCGGCCTGCGACGACTCTTTCGACATGAACCATCCAGCCGCGATCGTGATCGCGAGGCCGCCCGTCGGTAGCATCCAGTTCGACACGAAGTGGTCGGCCATCCCGAACCAGCTGGACTTGCCGGCGAAGAAGAGATCACCGACGAAGCCCGGTACGGAGACGTTGCTCGCGAAACTGCCGCCGCCGAAGGAGAGCGCGGCGAGGATCGTGAAGAGGAACACCGCACCTCCGCACATCAGTGTCGCCTTACCTCGCTCGATCCCGTGCTCGTCGATCACGTACGACGCGACGACCTCGAGCAGCGACATGGTCGACGTCAGCGCAGCGAGGGCGACGAGTACGTAGAAGAGCGGGGCAAGCACGGTCCCGCCGGGTACGATGCCTTCGGCGAAGAAGAGCTGCGGCAGCGAAATGAAGAGCATGCCGACGGTTCCGGTCTCACTGACCTGATCCTGCATGCCGGCCGTGAAGATCACGGTGAACATGATGACCGTGGCGACGAGAGCGATCACCGTGTCGAGTAGAACGATGACGCCGGATGCCTTTACGATCGACTGGTTCCGGGCGATGTACGACCCATAGGTGATCATCGCGCCCATGCCGAGCGAGAGTGTGAAGAAGGCGTGGCCAAGTGCTTCAAGCACGCTGCCCCCGTCCAACTCTCCAAAGCTCGGGCGGAAGATGAAGCGCAGCGCTTCGCCCGACCCCTCCATGGCGAAGGAGACGAAGAAGAGCAGGGCGAGGATGCAGAAAAGGATCGGCAGGAACAGACGCGCGATCTTTTCGATGCCCTTCTGGACGCCGAAATACACCACCGTAACGGTAGCGATGCTGAATCCGAGCGAGAGGCCGAGCTGCAGGCCCCCGTTCGCGGCCTGCTCGGTGAACACGTCTCCCAGCGTCGTGCCGGCGGGGAAGCCTCCGACCATCCATCCCGCGGTCTTCGCGAAGAAGAAGAGCGACCAGCCCGCGATGACCGTGTAGTAACTCAGGAGTGTGAAGCCGCACAGCACACCCCAGAGTCCTACCAGTCCCCACGCGGGTCCGACGGCCTCTTTCAACGCTCCGACGGCGCTCTTCTGAGTCTTTCGGCCGATGAGCAACTCAGCCATCATGATCGGCAGGCCGACGGCTGCGATGCATACGAGGTAGACCAGAACGAACGCGCCGCCGTTGTTCTCCCACGTGATGAACGGAAACTTCCACAGATTACCCAGGCCGATGGCGCTTCCGGTTGCGGCCAGAATGAAGCCTGCGCTGGAGGTCCAGTTTCCTCGCTGCTCAGTCATGTGGTCTCCGAGTAGTAACGATGGCGTCTCGCATCGGGTACGTTGTCGCCTGGCGGGGGATTCGGGCCGAACATATCCGGCCGGCTGAACCTCCGACAGACACCGGTTTATTCACCCCTCCATCACACCTTTCTGCCTGGAGCGAACGGTCATGCAACTGGTCAACGGGCGTCGACTTCACTGGCGGATCCGCCCCGTCGTAACCCTTCTGGTCGCAGGGCTGGTCGCAGGTTGTGGCGGCGAGTCGGGTGAGCCATCCGACACACTACGCGTCGCCCTCCTCACCTCCGGGCCGGTGAGCGACGCGGGTTGGTACGCGGGCGCGTACGATGGGCTCCTTCTGATCGAGGACTCCCTAGGGGCATCGATAAGTCACCAACAGACCGCGACGCCCGCAGAGTTCGATGAGGCCTTCATCGCATACGCGTCGTCGGGTTACGACATCATCTTCGCGCACGGGAACGAGTATCAGGACGCTGCGATCCGGGCGGGTGAACAGTTTCCCGACGTGACGATCGTGGTCTCCGGTGGCGGACGGATCTCGGAGAACGTCGCCCCGTTGATCTTCCGGCTCGAAGAAGGAAGCTACCTGGCAGGAATGGCGGCCGCGTACATGACGGAGTCGAAGGTCGTCGGGATGGTCGGGGGCGTCGCGATCCCGCCCGCCCGCGGGACCTTCGTTGCGTTCGAGGCCGGAGTCCGTGCCGTCGATCCCGAGATCGAGGTACTCGAGGTCTTCACCGGGGACTGGAACGACGTGGCGGCGGCCAAGGAAGCCACCGTCGCCCAGCTCAGCCGTGGGGCGGACGTCATCATCCACAATCTCGACGCGGCGTCCTTCGCCGTCTTCCAGGCCGTTCGCGAGGTCGTAGACGAAGGGAACGTGGCGTATGCCGTCGGGATGAACAGTGACCAGAACGCGGTCGCGCCCGACGTGATCATTGGGAGTGCCGTTATCCGCATCGCGGATGCGTTCCTCGCCACCGCGCGCCTCTGGCAGTCGGGTGGTATCGGTGGGGCAGCGATCTACGCGAACACCGAACAGGACGTCATCGACTTCGTGTTCAACCCGGTTCTCATGGACCGCGTACCGGCCGAAGCGATCGAACGGATCGCATCGACAAAGGCGGCGATTCGTGCCGGTGACGTCGACATTCCGCGTGTGGTCTTCGTGGAGGGCGAGGACGAAGGCCGCTAGCGTGAGCGAGCCACTCGTCCGACTCCGCGGCGTTCAGCGGCGGTTCGGGCAGGTTCACGCTCTGACGGGTGCCGACCTGGATCTCT
Organism: uncultured Gemmatimonadota bacterium; assembly: GCA_938030915.1. Classification (GTDB taxonomy): domain Bacteria; phylum Gemmatimonadota; class Gemmatimonadetes; order Longimicrobiales; family Gaopeijiaceae; genus UBA2589. Next base: position 7,130 of record CALHIO010000011.1, on the reverse strand, counting down.
TCGCCGGTGAGGTACACGGCGTTCTCGGAGCCAACGGTGCCGGCAAATCGACACTCTTCAACGTACTCGGTGGCCTGCTGGCTCCGGACGGGGGCACGATCCACGTCGACGGAGTACCTGTTTCGCTGGCGAGCCCGCGAGACGCATGGGCGCTGCGCATCGGGCTGGTTCATCAGCACTTCACCCTGGTGCCGGCCCTGTCGGTCCGGGAGAACCTGGCACTCGGGACGCGGGGTCGCTCGCTCGACGAGATCGGCCAAGCGGTGGAGGCCACGATGGACCGAACCGGTCTGCGGGTGCCGCTCGACGCCACGGTGGCCTCGATCGGAGTCGGCGATCGCCAGCGAACGGAGATCCTGAAGACGCTCCTCAGAGATCCGACGGTACTGGTTCTCGATGAGCCGACGGCTGTACTGACGCCCGAGGAGGTCAGCGGCCTTTTCCAGCTCCTGCGGGATCTGGCCGGAGAGGGGCGGGCCGTCGCTCTGGTCGCGCACAAGCTCGACGAGGTGCTCGCCGTGTCCGACCGTCTGACGGTCCTCCGGGAAGGGCGTACCGTTCTGGCCGCCCACCGCAATGACGTGTCCGCACGAGGCCTGGTGGTCGCCATGGTCGGGGACGGTATCGCCGACGAGATGGCGCTCGGTGTTCACGTCGACGCTCCGACCGGAGCCGGAGCCGGAGCCGCGGCGGCATCACGTCCCGAGGTGGAGACCGACCCTGAAGCGCGTCAGGTCGTCGCTCAGCTCAGCGGGGTGTGTGGCGAGCGGCTCGAGAACGTCACGCTCGACGTGCGTGCCGGCGAGGTGCTCGGCGTGGCTGGTGTGGAGGGGAACGGCCAACACGAGCTTGCCCTCGTACTCTCAGGCCGTCGCCCGCCGGCCATGGGTCGAGCGGAGGTGCCGGACGAGGTCGCCTACATTCCTCAGGACAGACGCACCGAGGGCCTCGTGTCGGAGTTCGACCTGACGGAGAACATCGCCCTCGGACTCGCTCGCCTCGACCGTTTCGGATCCGGATGGCTGATGCCGTGGGATGCGATGGGCGAAGAAGCCGAGCGCATCCGGACCCGTTTTCAGGTGGCGGCCCCCTCGACCGCGACGCTTGCGAGCGCGCTCTCCGGCGGAAACCAGCAACGTGTCATTATCGGCAGGGAGCTCGCACTGGGGGCGCCCATGCTCGTCGCGGAGAATCCGACGCGAGGACTCGACGTGGCCGCCGCTGCATATGTGCACGGCGAGCTCGAGCGACTCGCTGCAGAGGGTGTGGCGATCGTGCTGATCTCCACCGACCTCGATGAGGTGCTGGGGCTGGCCGAACGGGTCGTCGTCATGTCTCGCGGACACGTGATCGACGTGCCGGCGGATGAACGCACCCGTGCGGGGGTGGGGGCCCTCATGCTCTCGGGTGGAGGCGAGGTCGCGTGACCGGAGGCATCGCTCCGGCCAGAGCGCGCGAGGCGGCTCTCCTGGGTGCAGGTGCGGTGGTGCTCACACTGGGCGCGGGAGCACTACTCCTTCTCGCGGGGGGGTACGATCCGGTCGCGGCGGGGGCAGCGATGCTGCGCGGCTCCGTGGGAAGCTGGAACACGTTCGTCTCGATCACGCTTGTGCGCTCGGTCCCGCTGCTCTTCGCGGGGCTCGCCGTGGCGCTGGCGTTTCGGGCGGGTGTGTGGAACATCGGTGCGGAGGGTCAGCTCTACGCCGGGGCGGTTGCAGGCGTCTGGGTGGCGCTGACGTTCAGCGGTCTTCCCCGTCCGATCCTGATTCCTGCCGTGCTGGGGGTATCGTGCGTCGCAGGGGCCGCATGGGCTCTCGTTCCGACACTGATGCGACTCAGGCTCGGCATCGGTGAGGTGATCACGACGATCCTGATGAATTTCGTCGGGATCTATATGGCAGCATGGATGGTGCACGGCCCCCTGCAGGAGGAGCGGGGCGTCTTTCCTCAAACCGACAGAATCGTCGAGGCGGCGCGTCTTCCGACGCTCATCCCGGGCACGCGCCTGCACATCGGCTTCGCGCTCGGCCTCGTCATCGCCGTGGCGCTGGCGTTCATGATGCGGCGTACCCGATTCGGGTTTCACATCCGCGCGGTCGGCGCGGCCCCGGAAGCGGCGGCTGTCGCAGGCCGCATCGATCCGGCGCGGATCGTCTTCATCGCCTTCCTGGCCTCTGGGTCGATCGCGGGGCTGGCGGGTGCCGTCGAGGTTTCAGGGTTGACCTACGCACTCTATGAGAACCTCTCGGAGGGCTGGGGCTACACCGCGATCGCCGTGGCTCTTCTCGCAGGGCTGCGTCCCGGTGGGGTCGTGATCACCGCGATCTTCTTCGGGGCCCTCAGGGCGGGTGCGGGTGCGATGCAACGTGACGCCGGTATTCCGGCGGCGTGGGTGGACGTCGTCGAGGCGCTCGTCATTCTCGCGGTACTCGGTCTGGAACGTGTGCGGGCCGCACGTCCGGGATCCGATGTGAGGGAGGGGGAGACGTGAGTCAGATCGAACTCGTCCTCTTCCTCGAATCCGCGGTCCGCCTCGGCATCCCTCTCGCCCTCGCCGCGATGGGTGAGACCATCACCGAGCGAAGCGGCGTGATCAACATCGGCCTCGAGGGATCGATCATTGCGGGTGCCCTGGGAGGGGCTCTGGGAGCACTGGCCTTCGACGGAGCGGGTCTCGGTGTAATGGTGGGCGCCCTGGCCGGTCTCACCGTCGCCCTCGTGTTCGCGGTGTTCGCGATCGGCCTGGGGGCCGACCAGATCATCACGGGAACGGCGGTCACGATCGGTGGGTTGGGCATGACCGGAGCCGTCTATCAGGCACGATTTGGCGCAACGGGCACCGAACTCTCTCTGCCGACACTGGCTCCCCTGGCCATCCCCGGGCTTTCGGACATCCCCATCGTCGGCAGCGCGCTGTTCGCTCAGGCGCCCACCGCGTACGTGGCGTACGTGATGGCTCCGGTCGCCTGGTACGTTCTGTTCCGCACTCCCTGGGGACTCGAACTGCGTGCGACCGGCGAGGCGCCGACGGCGGCGGAGGCCGCTGGCGTACGCGTGCGGACGGTTCGCTTCGCCGCCACCCTCTTCGGCGGTGCGATGGCCGGAATCGCCGGGGCCCATCTGGCATTGGCTCACGCCGGCACCTTTGCCGAGAACATGAGTGCCGGGAAGGGATTCATCGCCATCGCCGTCGTCGTACTGGGGCGCTGGAACCCGATTCTGGTCCTGTTTGCCGCGCTGTTCTTCGGGGCGGCGTCCGCCCTCCAGTTCTTCCTGCAGGCCCTCGGCTTCGATCTGGCCTACCAGATCTTCCTGGCCTTTCCATACGTGCTGACGCTCGCGGCTCTCGCCGGATGGGTCGGGAAGTCCCGTGCGCCTGCAGCCCTTGCCCTCCCATGGGAGCCCCACCGGTGAGGTGTCCCGACCGGTCGGTGTGAGCGCAGCGGGCGTGTGAGGTGTCCACGATCAGGAGTCCCGCCTCTACCTTATCGAGTCTGGATGGTGGAGGTGTGACCCGTTGGAGCGCATGATGACGTCATTCAAGATCCGGGCGACGAGCTCGTCGGTCGCTGCTCTCATTCTGTGCCTGTCGACGTACGTCGCTCCCGCGGAGGCCCAGCGCCTCGATGGCACAGGCACGGTGGCCACCGGTCTCCTCCTTCGGCAGATGGACGGGGTGAAGCGCGTTCTGATGATTGCGGCGCACCCGGACGATGAAGACACGAGCTTGCTGACCACGCTTGCACGAGGTCAGGGCGTCGAGACGGCGTACCTCGCGCTGACACGCGGGGATGGTGGACAGAACCTCATCGGTCCCGAGCTCTGGGAAGGACTCGGCATCGTTCGAACGGGTGAGCTTCTCGCTGCGCGTGAGCTGGACGGGGGGCGGCAGTTCTTCACCCGAGCCTTCGACTACGGGTATTCGAAGAGTGCGGAGGAGGCACTGTCATTCTGGCCCCGTGAAGAGCTCCTGGCAGACGTCGTCTGGGTTGTACGCTCCTTCCGGCCGCACGTGATCATCTCGGTGTTCAGCGGTACGCCGGCGGACGGTCATGGCCAGCATCAGGCTGCGGGCATCATGGCACGGGACGCCTTCGCGGCGGCCGGAGATCCCTCTCGTTTTCCGGAGCAGCTCGATCTGGGGGTCGAGGCGTGGGCACCCTCCAAGCTGTATCAGTCTTCGCGGCGTCGCTTCTTCACCACGCAGGGAGGCGTGGACGATGGATCTCTCGACGTCCAGACCGGCGTGCATGATCCGCTGCTCGGGCGCTCACTGCTCCAGCTGTCCATGGAAAGCCGGAGCCAGCACCGTTCGCAGAACATGGGTGCGGGCCAGCCTCCGGGACCGAGCCTGACCGGAGTGATCCTGGTCGAGAGCCGCGTCGGGGAGGACGTCGAGGAGATCTTCGCTGGCATCGACACCACGCTGGTCGGCGTCACCGCCGGCCTGACCGGGGCCGCGGCAGGCGCGGCGCGTGGGCATCTCGAGGCGTATCGGCGATCCCTGCTCGCGGCGATCGGGGAGTTCGGTCTCGATCCCATGCCGATTGCCCCTCACCTCCTCGAGGCGCGGACGCATCTGCGCATGGCTCGAGATGTGGTCGGAGATGCCGGGGATGCCGAGTTCACCGGCGCGATTGCGGCGCGACTGTACGTCGCGGATCGTGCCGTCTTCGCGGCTACCGGCGTTTCGTTCGATCTCCGTTCAGAGGATGATCTGCTGGTGCCTGGGCAGCAGGTTGCCGTGCGTGCTCAGCTCTGGAACGGCGGCGCGTACACCCTCACGAATCCCGAGACGTCTCTCGCCCTGCCCGACGGCTGGACAGCAACACTCGTCGAGGTGGACGGCCTGGATGCTGATGGCGCGCTCAGGCCGGGTCGACTCGCGGTCTTCACGTACGATGTGACCGTCCCGCAGGACGCGAAGGTGTCCCGGCCGTACTTCCTGCGCGAGGCTCGTACCGGAGCGCGATACGTCTGGCCGGACGATCCGGACCTCTGGGGCCTCGCTCGCGACCCGGAGCTCGTGCAGGGCTCGGCATCGTTCGGATTCGTCTCCGAGGATCCTGCATTCGCCAGCACGATGGAGCGCACGGGGCGGGTCATGGTGAGCTCGGACTGGCGGTACGTCGGAGTCGATCCGGCCCTCGGGGAGTTCGACAAGCCGGTTCTGGTGGTTCCGGCTGTGTCGGTTTCGGTGGCCCCTGCTGGCGTTACCTGGCCACAGAGCAAGTCGGGCGCGCAGGACGTCACCGTGGTCGTCCGGGCCGAGGCGGAGCAGGGTAGCCGTGGCTCGGTCGCGATGGAGGCGCCGTCGGGGTGGACGGTCACGCCCACCTCGCAGGCGTTCACACTCGACGAGGCGGGGGCCGAGCGTTCGATGACCTTTCAGGTTCGGCCGGAGGGAGCGGTGGCGACCGGCCGACACACGTTCGACGTCAGTGCTCGGACGGACGATGGTCGTATCTACGACGAAGGATACGCCCTGATCGATTACGAGCACATCGAGCGGACTGCGTTGTACTCGGACGCCGAGGCGACTGTATCCGTCGTCCCGGTGGCCGTTCGGGAGGGTGTCCGGGTCGGATACATCATGGGGTCGGGGGATGACGGTCCCGAGGCCATACGCCAGATGGGCGCCGAGGTCGAGATGCTCGATGAAGCGCGCGTTCGGGACGGTGACTTCGGTGACTTCACGACGATCGTCCTGGGTGTGCGGGCGTACGAGACGCGTCGTGACCTGCAGGCCGCGTCTGCGCAGCTACTCGATTTCGCCCGAGCAGGTGGGACGGTGATCGTGCAGTACAACCGCGGTCCGCTCGGAAGCCTGGCTCCGTGGGAGATGACCGTCGGGCGTGGCTCTCCCCGCGTTTCGGACGAGACCGCTCCGGTACGCATCCTCGAGCCGGACGCGCCGATCTTCACCTCACCGAATCGCATCCGTGATGAGGACTTCGATGGGTGGGCCCAGGAACGAGGGCTCTACTTCGCATCGACATGGGACGAACGGTACACGCCTCTTCTGGAGCTCAACGACCCGGGTGAAGAGCCACGACATGGCTCCATGCTCGCCACATCCGTCGGCGACGGTGTCTTCGTCTACTCGGCCCTCTCCTTCTTCCGACAGTGGGCAGGCCAGGTCCCGGGAGCCTATCGGCTCTTCGCGAACCTGATTTCGCTCGATGCCGGAGCGTGGGCGGCGTTCTCGGCGAGGTAGTCGTGATGGTACGTGGGATCGCACTTCTCGGAACGCTTCTCGCCGTCGCATGTGTCGGAGAGCGTCGCCCGATCGTGCTCGATGTGCGGACCGACCTTCCGGCGGGGCTTCGGGAGTACGTCGAAGAGACGTTCGAGACCGCGTACGCGGACATCGACGTGCGTTTCACCGAAGGGACCGTCCGCGAAGCGCTCGAGGAGCTGCGAGGTCCTGCGGGGGACGGGGCCGAAGTCAGCGGCGAATCCGGTGCACCCTTCGACGTCTGGTGGGGGGCGGATGTGTGGACTCTGCATGCGGCCGCCCGGGCCGACCTTCTCGAGCCGTATCGGCCTTCGTGGGTGGACGAGCCCGGACTGATGATGGCGAGCGACCAGGATCTGTGGCATGCACTGATGATCACGCCCTGGGTGATCGCGTTCAGCAGGGACGATCTGGAGCTGGCGCGGGCGCCGACCGACTGGAACGACCTTCGCCACTTCCGCTGGGTCGACGAGATCGAAGTCCTCGACCCACAACGGTCCGAGGCCGGCTCATGGTTCGTGACCTCGATGCTCGCACATCACGAGCGTGAGACGGAGGTGCAGGCTGGATTCGACTGGCTGATTGCCCTGGATGGTCAGGTGGACACGTATTCCGGTAGTGTCGCCGACGCCGTCCGGGCGCTCGGGGCCGGTCGCTCCAGGCTCGCCGTACTTCCGCAAGCGGACGTGGAGTCTGCCCGGGCCGACGAGGCGCCGTGGCTCTACTACCGGGTGCCCGAGTCGGGATCACCGGTCCTCGCGCGAGGCGTAGCGGTGGTCGCGGGGACGGGGGAGCGTGAGAGCGCTCAGCTGTTCGTGGAGCATCTCGGCACGCAGGATATCGTCACTGCAGCGAAGCTGGAGACGAGATGGCAGCCCGCGTTCGGCGACGC
>CALHIO010000010.1 GCA_938030915.1 uncultured Gemmatimonadota bacterium | reverse complement strand
AAGCGGGACAGCCCCTCGGGAGCGACGATCAGCCGGCGTCCGTTGTCGAGCGGCTTGAATCGGCGAATGAAGCGGCGAGCGAGCTGCTTGTACCCGTGCAGGACGACCCAGACCTCCTCGGCCGACTCCGCCTCACCGAGCGTCCAGTACCGCGCCGTCCGCTCGACGGTGAGGTGGTGCTCCTCCGCACCCGTCTTCGGATCGATACGCGTCATCGCCACCCGACTCCCATCGTCACCGCCCGCCCCTCGCTGCCGTCAGCCCCAACCCATCGTATCGAGCACGGAGGGCTGACATCAGATTCGGAATGTGTTCTCGCAACGATCGAAGGTCGGCTGACGCCGATCCGCCTCGGACAGGACCGGGTTCGCTACCGGCCACGGGATGCCCAGACCAGGATCGTCCCACCGGATACCACGGCTGAGATCCGGCGCGAAATAGTCCGTGACCTTGTAAAAGACGTCCGCCGTCTCGGACAGGATGCAGTACCCGTGCGCAAATCCCGGGGGGATCCAGAGCATCTCGCCCGTGTCCACGTCGAGCGTGCGCCCCACCCACTTGCCAAAGGTCGGACCACCGCGTCGCAAATCGACGGCGACGTCGTAGATACGCCCGCGCACGACCCCCACCAGCTTTCCCTGTGCGGCGGGGGGCAATTGATAGTGGAGTCCTCGCAGAACCCCCCGAACCGATCTCGTCAGATTGTCCTGGACGAACGACGCGTCGATACCGGCCTCGGCGAACGTCTCGTGACGAAACGTCTCCTTGAAGAATCCACGGTCATCGAGATGCCGCTCGGGGCGGACCGCGATGACGTCCCGAATGGAGAGTCGCTCGAAGATGAAGGACATGGCGGGGGGAGAGGTCGAAGTCGACGGGGAAAGCTAGGCGTCGTCGTCGTCGATGACGAGACGCCCCAGCGAACGTCCGAAACGTCGTCGAAGCCGGAACAGCAAGAGCACCGCGACCACTGCGATCCCGGTGGCGAGACCCCACCAGACGCCCTGCGGGCCCGCATCGAGGGGAAAGCCGAGAAGCCAGGACACGGGGAGACCCACGCACCAGAAGCCGAGCAGATTGAGGAGCATCGGTACACGCGTGTCGCCTACGCCGCGAAGTGCACCGGCGGAAGCGACCTGCAGGCCATCGAAGATCTGGAATACGCCTGCGATCGGGAGGAGGGCGGCGGCGGCCGCAACGACGACAGGATCATTCGAGAAGATCCGCGCGAGGGGGCCGGGAATCGTCAGGAAGAGGACGGCCGTGACCGCCATGACGGCCGTCGCCGTCGCCAGACCGGCGCCGACGGCCCGACGGGCCGCGTCAGGATCATCCCGTCCCACCGCCTGCCCCACCACGACACTCGTCGCCTGCGCGATCCCGACCGGGATCATGAACGTGATCGCCGCCAGTTGGAGCGCCACCTGATGGCTTGCCACCGCGATCGTACCGAGGAGCCCCATGAGGAGCCCGGCCGCCCCGAAGACGCCGAACTCGAGGAACTGCTGAGCGCCGATCGGAGCTCCGACCCGCAGGAAGCGCCTGATCGGAGACCAGGCGAAGGCGTCTCCCCTCCACGGGCGGAGCGTCGGCCGCAGTCGCGACCATGCGAGGACCCCGACCAGAATGACGAGACACCAACGGCTCAAGCTCGTGCCCCACGCCGAGCCGACAGCGCCCAGCCGCGGCGCCCCGAGGTTTCCGAAAATGAAGATCCAGTTGAGCAGCACGTTGAGCATATTCGCTGCCAACACGGTAAGCACGATGGGACGCACGCTCCCCATCGCCTGAAGACTCTGTCGAAAGACGCTGAAGGCGTAGAACGGGAGCACACCGAGAATCAGGCCATGTGCGTAGCCATCCGCGATCGGCACGACCTCCGCCGGCTGCCGGGCAAGCGTGAGGAGTGGGCCGGCCGGCACGAGGAGGAGCATGGCCACCGTCGAGAGCATGACGGCGAGGATCAGGCCGCGCTGGACACCTCGAGCCACGCCGATCGGGTCTCGGGCCCCCACCGCCTGCGAGATGACCGGATCCAGGGCGAACAGTACACCCTGCCCGAAGATCGCCATGATGAAGAAGTAGAGGTTTCCGATGGCGACCGCCGCGAGGTCCGCGGCCGACACTCGCCCGACCATCACCGTATCGACCGCCCCCATCGACATGAGCCCGACCTGGACCAGCGTGACAGGTGCCGCCAGCTCGATCAGAACCCGCAGATCGTTCCGGTCCGGCCGATAGTCGTGGAGCCGAACGCCGGGATCACCCGTCGTCGAGGCCCCCGTCGTGGCTGCGCTCCCCTCGTCGGAGCCGATCGCGTCGGATCTCTTCGAGGAGGGTCGTGTCGTCATCGTCAGGGCGCTCGAAGCGGGGCTGCGTGCCCTCCTTGAGGGCGAACAGGGCGATCCATGTGGTGGGCGTGCCCAGCCAGAACGCCGCGAAGCGCGTGAAGCCGCGGAGGCCGTTCCGCTTCATGTTCACATACACGACGTTCGCGACGAGCCACACGATCGCCCCGAACCACCATTGCAGGAAGTCCAACACAGTTCACGCTCCTCCTCGCTCCACACCCTGTCCGCATCCCGTACACGAATCCTTCCGCGGCGTTGCTTCTCACCGGACCGGGCCAGATGATTGGCGACGCTGTCCACCTCGACCCGAGACCCATGGCTCGACCGAACGAAACCCCCGGGGACCGCCTGAAGAGCCTGTGGTCGACCCTGTCCACGCTCCCCGGCGGTCGTTGGCTCTTCTCCCGGTTGCTGGGACTGATGGTTCCGTACACGAACTCCATCCGCAGCACCGTGCTCCACTTCGAACCGGGACATGCCCGTGTGCTCCTCCGGGATCGGCGTCGGGTCCGTAACCACTTACGATCGGTCCACGCCATCGCACTCGCGAACGTCGGCGAACTCGTGACTGGCCTTTCCCTGATCGGTGGTCTCGGGACCGACCTCCGGGCGATCCTCACCGGCCTCGACGTCCGGTACACGAAGAAGGCTCGCGGCCCCCTCGTAGCGGAAGCCATGTGCACGATCCCGGAGATCACCGATTCGATCGAGCACCCCGTTGAAGCCACGATCCGGGACGCGGACGGCGACGTCGTCGCGACCGTGACCGCGCACTGGCGACTCGGCCGCTTGCGGGCCCGTTGATGGCGACCCCACTCGATACCGCGCTCGCGCGCGATGCAGGCGTCGACGTACCGCTCATCTGCGGCCCGATGTATCCGTGCTCCAACGTGGAACTCGTGGCTGCCGCGTCCGCCGCGGGTGGCCTCGGCGTGGTCCAGCCAGTGACGCTCACGTACGTCTTCGGTCTCGACTTTCGGGAGGGCCTGCGGGCGATCCGCTCCCTGACCGATCGCCCGATCGGGATGAACGCCCTGATCGAGGCATCGTCGGATACCTACCGCAAGCGCATGGAGCAGTGGATCGAGATCGCCCTCGAAGAAGGCGTGCGTTTCTTCATCACCTCCCTCGGAAAGCCCCGGTGGGTCGTGGACCGCGTTTCGCAGGTCGGAGGGGTCGTCTACCACGACGTCACGGAGCGGAAATGGGCCGAAAAGGCGGTCGAGTCCGGTGTCCACGGCCTGATCGCGGTGAATCGTCGGGCCGGCGGGCACGCCGGCCCGAAGTCGGCGCGCCCGTTGCTCGACGAGGTCGGCGATCTGGGCCTCCCGGTCGTGTGCGCAGGCGGAATCGGCACTCCGGAAGAGTTCGCGTCTGCGTTGCGGATGGGGTACGCCGGTGTGCAAATGGGCACCCGCTTCATCGCGACCGACGAGTGCCGGGCCAGTGAGCCGTACAAGCGCGCCATCGTGGACGCGGAGGAGGACGATATCGTGCTGACCGAACGTCTCACGGGGGTGCCGGTCGCCGTGATCAACACCCCCTACGTGCAGCGTCTCGGCCTGAAGGCGGGCCCGGTTGCGCGACGAATGCTCAGAGGTCGCAAGACCAAGCATTGGATGCGCAGCATCTACGCACTCAAGTCCGCATGGATGCTCAAACGAACGGCCCTCGACACGCGTGGCACGACCGAATACTGGCAGGCGGGTCGCTCCGTGTCCGGAATCCACCAGATCATCCCCGCAGCCGAGATCATCGATGCGTGCGCTGCCGCGGCGCGTGCGTCGCAGGAACCAGGATCCACAGAACCCGGACGTGAACCATGATGCGAGCCCTACTCACCCTCACCGCTCTTTCCATCGCCCTCGTCGCCCCGGCGACCGCCCAGGACGGCCTCAAGGTCTACATCTCCGCCGATCTGGAGGGCGTCGTAGGGGTCGTGACCGGTGATCAGCTCGGCCCGAGCGGATTCGAATACAGCCGTTTTCGCCAGTTCATGACGAACGAGGTCAACGCGGCGATCTCCGCTGCCCGGGAGATGGGGGCCACGGAGATTCTCGTCTCCGACTCGCACGGCAACGGTGAGAACCTCCTCATGGAGCAACTGCCCGATGATATCCAGCTGATCCGGGCGTGGCCCCGACCACTCATGATGATGGAGGGCATCGACGAGACCTTCGACGCTGCCATCCTCATCGGGTACCACGCCAGCACGACGAATACGGAAGGGGTACGCGCGCACACGATCTCCAGCGCGAGTCTGACCGCCGTCCGGATCAACGGCATCGAGATGATGGAGGCGAGTATCAACGCCGCGATCGCGGGCGACTTCGGCGTCC
>CALHIO010000009.1 GCA_938030915.1 uncultured Gemmatimonadota bacterium | reverse complement strand
GAAGTGGGTGCTATCCATGCCGAGCGGGTCGAAGATCCGCGCGTCCGTGTACTCGCGGAACGACTCACCGGACTGCACCTCGATGATGCGCGCCAGGAGGGTGTAGCCGGTGTTCGAGTACGAGTATTCGGACCCCGGCGGGAAATCCAGCTCCTCCTGCTGGTACAGCATTCGAAGAATCTGCTCGAACGAGATGACGTCGGTGTACGTCACGCCGCCGAGCATCATCGAGTGCGGCCAATCCCGAATCCCGCTGGTGTGATGCACAAGATGGCGCGGTGTGATCGTGGACCCGAAGTCGGGCAGTTCCGGTACGTAGACAGTCGCATCAACGTCGAAATCGAGACGGCGCTCACCCTCGAGGAGGAGCGCCGCCATCGCGCCGAACTGCTTCGAAATCGATGCGATGTCGAACACGGTCTCGGGTGTGATCGGGATTCCGTGATCCATGTTGGCGATTCCGTATCCCGCGCGGTGCACGACCTCGCCGTCGAGGAGCACGCCGACCGCGGCGCCCGGAGCATCGTCCCGGTCGAGGTCGGCGAAGACCGCATCGACACCGGGATGGACAGGGCCGTCAGCACCGGCCGATGACGTCTCCGCCCCACATCCGAGCAGTGGGAGCGCGAGGAGCGACAGGCAGCGCGTGCGCATCATCAGAACCCTCCTCTTCTGAGCACTCGACCGGGTGCGACATCCATCAACGCCCCGTCATCGATGACGAGCGTACCGTTCACGAAGAGGTAGTCGACCCCCTCGGCGTATCTCATCGCATTCGCTCCGAACTCCGCCATGTCGCGGATCTGCTCCGGATCGAATACCAGGAGGTCCGCAGCCATCCCCGGCGCGATGAAGCCCCGGTCGTGCAAGCCGAGCCGCTGCGCCGCCATGGAGGACATCCTTCGCACGGCATCTTCGAGGCTGAGGACACTGTCTTCTCTGACGTACTTGGCAATCACACGCGGGAAGGCACCGAACGCCCTCGGGTGGGAGCTATCGGTGGTCTCCGGATTCACGGGGGACGCGTCGGTGTCGATCATGACGTATTCGGCGTCGAGCGCGAGCCACTTCTGCTCCTCGTTCATGCTTTGCGGGTTCACGCTCACGCCGCCCGCCTGCACGAGGTCGAAGAAGGCGTTCCACGGATCCACACCGAGCACCTCGGCGGCCTCGGTGATCGAGCGGTTGATCACGTCAGGGTCCACATCATCCGATGCGGACACGATCAGGACATTGTCCCAGTTCATGCCCACGTGCCGGTACCAGTTCTCCCAGTCAGAGGTCGTCTCGACCTCGCGACGGAGTTCGGCGCGCAACGTCGCGTCACCGAGCGTCTCGAGGAACGGGCGGGTGCCCGCTGCATAATGCCGCGGATGCAGGAATGAACCGAGCCCGATCCCATTGCGCACGTAGGGATAGATGTCGGCCGTGACGTCCATGCCCGCGGTGCGTGCCGAGTCGATGAGCGCGAGCGCCTCCGCCATGAGCGGCCAGTTTTCCTGTCCGGCGGCCTTGAGGTGGTAGATGTGCACAGGCACACCCGCACCTGACCCGACGGCGATCGCTTCCCGGATCGCATCGAGAAGGGCATGACTCTCGTTGCGCATGTGCGTGAAATAGACGCCTCCGTATTCCCCGGCGACGCGTGTGAGCTCGATCAGCTCGTCCGTGCTCGCGTAGATCGCCGGCGGATAGATCAGCGACGTCGACGTCCCGACGGCTCCGTCCTCCATCGCCTGCCGGACCAGCGCCTTCATCTCCTCCAGCTGCTCGGGCGTCGGCTCAACATCTTCGTCGCCCAGGACCACGCGACGCACCTGCGTCAGTCCGACGTCGTGCACGACATTGATCGGAATGCCGTAGCGCTCCAACAGCTCGAAGTACTGGCTGTACGTCTGCCACTGATGTGGGGTGCCCTGCACATCCACTGCGGAGGCGTCGGTGGCCCTGGGAGCGGGTGAGCCCCCTTCCCCGGACAGGTAGGTCGTGATCCCCTGCCGCAGCTTCGACTCCGCGCTCGGCGGATCGGTCAGGAGGACCGTCGTGGACTGTCCCATCATGTCGACGAACCCCGGGCTCACGACGCGATCGGCTGCATCGATGGTCCGGTGCGCAGCCTGGCCATCGAGCGCACCCACCGCGGCGATGCGGTCACCGCGGATGCCGACATCCGCCCGGAACCACGGGTTGCCCGCACCATCCACGACCCGCGCGTTCATGATGAGTACATCGAACGGGCCGAGCGAGGGCGTGGCGGACTCGCTCGCACACGCGAGCGTCGAAGAAAGCAGAACCAGCAAGACGAGCTGAGCCGCCCGAGCGGCACGGGGCGTGAGCATCATGTCAGACTCCTTGGAACTTCGAATCGTGCGAGCACAGGCCTGATAGGTAGGTGGTGGCGTGGCTGGAAGCCACCTACGTTCCCCGGCCATACCGTCCCTTCGCATGAGGTTGCGCCCGGACGGATGCGGTTCTCGAACGCCAGGCCCTCGGTACGGACTGGAACGTCCTGCACCTGATCTCTCTCGCGACGTTCGGGGTGGCGTTCGTCGTTGCGATGCGAACGGCCGATCGACGGTTCCACGGTGCCCTGGCCGTCTCCTGGCTCCTGGTGTGCCTGGGTTGGGGCATCTCGGGACTGGATGCCCCGATCGTGACGACGTCGAACGGCTGAACCCCCGATTTCTCACGACCCGGTTCACGCGCACGTCCGACCGTATCGGAACCCGGTCGATAGAGCCGTATATTCATCGGCATTCGCACACACTCTGACGACGTGGATCCTCATGACGCCGCACTTCACTCGTAGCGCTCTGCTGCTCGCCCTGTTCGGACTCGCGTTCGCGCCGACTCAGATCGAGGCTCAGCTCACCATGGCTCAGGCTCAGACGGCGGTCGATGCCACCGAGGCCGAAGCGCGCGCGAACGGTTGGAACCTGACCATCTACGTCGCAGACGCGGAGGGCGTCCCTCTGTATCTCCGGCGCATGGACGATGCCTCACCCCGAACCACGGACATCGTCATGCGGAAGGTCCACGTCGTGATCACGACCGGCGGAACGTCAGGGGCGTACGGCGCGGCGCTGGCAGCCGGGACGATGGACTCGATCCCCGGGGGCATCCATTACGAGGGTGGCCTCCCGATCATGATGAACGGTGAGATCGTGGGTGCGATGGCGGCAAGCGGGGCACGGGGATCCGAGGATGCGCAGGCGGTTCGCGCGGGCCTGGCGGCCATCGGGGCAGACGCCATCCGTTGAGGCCGTACCCGGCATGAGCCCGGGGCTGTGAAGCCGATCACCATCGGCCGGTAACAAAACAGGACACGAGATGAGCCTTCTCGAAACCGTCGTGCTCGGAAACCCGATCGAGACGTGGGCGTTCGCCTTCGGCGCGACCGTTCTCGGCTTCGTTCTGCTGCGCGTCGTGGCCCTCCGCGGCCTCCGTCGACTGCTGAAAGCGGCCTCCACGGAGAAGCATTACTGGGACGACGTCTTCCTGGCTGCCTTGAACGGCACGAAGCCGGGCTTGCTCTTCCTCGTCGCCGCGTTCGCCGGCTCCGTCGTGGTTTCCCTCCCTCCCGCCGTGGGGCAGGCCGTGCAGTCCGTGGCCATCGTCGCACTCCTGATGCAGGCGGGCCTCTGGGCCGATGGCGGCCTGTCGCGGTGGCTCGACATCCGCTCGGCCGAGCGCGCGGCCGTGGACCCGGCCGAGGTGATGACCGTCAACATCATCGGCGTGACGGCCAAGCTGGTCCTCTGGTCGGTCCTCCTGCTCCTCGCCCTCGAGAATTTCGGGATCGACGTGACGGCCCTGGTCGCGGGCCTG
>CALHIO010000008.1 GCA_938030915.1 uncultured Gemmatimonadota bacterium | reverse complement strand
GCGGCGCCACTGTCCGAATGGGTCGATGAGACGCTCCCAGAACCGATACAGGGGTACGTCGTGGTTCCCGGGCGTGACGACGATCGGGACCCCCCCGAACCGGTCGAGAATCCGGCGCGCCTGCTCGAACTCACGCTGCTTGGCGCGCTGGGTCAGGTCTCCTGACACGATGACGAGGTCGGGGTCGAGCTCGGCCGCGAGCCGGACGAGTGCTTCGGTCGCCTGCGGCAGATAGGGCGTTCCGCACTGGAAGTCGGACGTGTGCAGTACGGTCAGCCCAGCGGACATGTCAGGCCGGCTCCGTCGCGTCCCGCGTCTTCATGACGCCCCAGATTCCGACCGCCACGATCGCGAGACTGATGATCTGGGCAACCGTCAGCACGCCGAAGAAGCGGTCGTCCTTCGCACGCAGGAACTCGACCAGAAAGCGCTCGATCCCCGCGCCGATGAGCCAGAGCATGAAGAGCCAGCCCTTCTGGTGTCCATGATCCCGGATCCTCCACAGGAGGAAGAAGATCAGCGTGCTCATACCGACTTCGTACAGCTGGGTCGGATGAACGGGAACGACCTGCCCGTACTCCTCGATGAGCGCCGGGTCGACGGTGATCCCGAACATCTGCTCGATGTTCTGGACCGTCGTCGCGGGCGTCCCCTGCGGGAAGCGCATGCCGAGGAACGAATCGGTCGGGCGCCCCCAGTCGTCACCGACCATGAAGCATCCGACTCGTCCGACCGCGTACGCCAGAGCCAGCGCGGGCGCCATGAGATCGGCCATCCCGGGGACCGAAAGCTTCTGCCGTCGGATCTCCCAGATCACGAGGGCCGTCGCAAGCAGGAACCCGCCGTACCAGACCAACCCACCACGCGAGAAGATCATGGCCGCGGGGTCGGCCAGGAGGCGTGGGAAGTTCAGCAGGATGTAGTATCCCTTCGCCCCCAGAATACCGCCGATCACCGCCATGAAAACGAAGTCCCACGCCTTGTCCGGGTCCTCGCCGGTACGACGGAGCTCCGCCCGCAGGACATAGCCCGCGGTCAGGAAGGCGAGCAGCATGAACACGCCGAACGACGTGATGGGTTGCCCCCCGAGAAACGGGACCCAATCGGGCATTTCAAAGAAGACTGGATACATAGCCTTTTAAGTTCGTGATGACGTGCCCGTCCGGGAACCGGTACGGAGCCCGGGGAACGGCAACGACGCGGATGCGTTCTGGTCGAATCCCGCCTGCTCCCCCTGATCGAAACGGAATCGGGCAGCCCTCGCGATCATGGCCCCGTTGTCGAGCGAGAGTCTCAGCGACGCGTGATGAACGGCTCTGAGGCCGACGTCCGCATCGAGCTCCTCGAGGCGCCTGCCCATCTCGTGGCGGAGCCATGTGTTCGCGCTGACGCCGCCTCCGAGAACGATCCGACCGCATCCGGTCTCCCGGACGGCCCGAAGCGTTTTCGAGACGAGAACGTCGACCGCGGCCTCTTGAAACGCCGCCGCGACGTGGGGGACCTCGGCACCGACGCAGTCGCCCAGATCGCGTGTCAGCTCGACCACCGCGGTCTTCAGGCCACTGAAGGAGAAATCGTAGTACGCAGGGTCGTCGACGGTCTGATTTCGCCGAAGCATCGGCCTCGGGAGACGGTGCCGGGTCGGATCACCCTCGGTCGCGAGCCTCTGAATAGACGGACCACCCGGGTACGGAAGCCCGAGGAGCTTCGCCACCTTGTCGAACGCCTCGCCCGCCGCGTCATCCCGGGTCTGACCGAGCAGCTCATACTCACCCCACGCCGTCGCATGGAGCAGCAGTGTGTGCCCGCCGGAGACCAGGAGTGCAATGAACGGGGGTTCCGCCTCTGCCTCCTCGAGCACGGGGCCGAAGAGGTGACCTTCCATGTGATGCACGGCCACCCAGGGACGGTCGAGCGCCCACGCCGTCGCCTTGGTCCAGCAAACACCGACCAGGAGGGCTCCGATCAACCCCGGGCCCGCGGTCACACCGAAGACGTCGATCTCGTCGAGCGTGACCTCGGCTTTGGCGAGAGCCTCGTCGACTACGCCGTCGACCCTCTGTAGATGCGCCCGGGCCGCGAGCTCCGGCACGACTCCCCCGTAGACCTCGTGCACATCCTGGGAGAGGATCACGTGTCCGAGAATCCGGTTGTCTCCGTCCAGCACCGCCGCGGACGTCTCGTCACACGACGTTTCCAGGCCGAGGACCAGCGGCCGGCTGATGGCGGAGGTCACGGTGGTTCGCCCGGGAGTCCCGCCTGATCGATCAGCCGCCGCACGGTGATTCGATCGTTGCCCGGAATCGCGGTCACGAGCTCCGGCACACCCTCGATTCGAACGTTCACGACGCGCTCTTCCCCCGGCGCCATCCCCTGCAGATACTCGGCCGGCACCCAGGCCCGGAGTCGCTCCGGATCGACGGACATCACGAGGGTGCGCGCACCCGCCAAACGGACCTGAATCGTCGAGGGATCGGCCACGACTTCGGCCTCCCCCGGATTCGAAACGGCCTGAACCGTGATTTCGTCGAGCACTCGCTCCACCATGTCCTCCACCTGAACACCGACCGTGGCGGTCATCGGAACGACCGACGCCCCGAGAAGCCCGGTGGTGTCGATCTCGACCGTGAACGCCCCGGAGCGGGACACGTCGGACAGATCGAACGCCACGAGTCGCAGGGAGTCCAATCCTTCGACCCGGCTGCGCGGCCCGCGAACACGAACGATCTGAGGGCTGAACTCGATCGGCGCCGCGAGCGCGAGGTGGTCGCGGACACGTCCGAGAAGACGCGGGGCGATGGGAACGAGCCGCGTTTGCGCTTCTTCGAACGAAACCCGGATCGTGGACGGCGACATCGACTCCACGCTGAGCCCCGAACGCTGCCCGAGCTCGACCCACTCGCGCCGCAGGGCGATCACCGTATCCTGTGAGCCGACCATGCCGACGGGAATGCGAATACTGGTCCCCTCCCGGGCCAGGCGGATGATCTCACGGGCGGGACCGCCGAGACGCACTTCCACCGTAGAGGGATTGGGAGCGCCGGAGGTGGTCCACCCGGTGTCAGAGACCTGCACCAGCACCGGGACGGACGCGAACGTCTCCTGGTTCGAGGGCTCGGTCTGCACGAGGGCCCACAGGAAGACCGACAAGCCGAGCGCGGCGAGCTTCAAGCGCCAGTTGTGCGTCAGCGCCTGGGTCGGGGTCGCCACCGCGCCGCCTCAGTCCGAGGCCAGAAGTCTACGGATGAGCTCGACGTTTTCCGGCGCGTCCCATTCGGTGTCTCCCGCGACCTTCTTGTAGATGACACCGTCCTTGCCGATCACGAAGCTCTCGGGGACGCCCGTCGTCTGGTAGATCTGCTGGATGTCGCCGGAGGGGTTGTGCAGAATCGGAAACGTCAGCTCCAGCTGCTCGGCGAACGCGAGCAGATCTCCACCCTCCCGCCCGAAGAGGTCGAACTGACCCGACGGGGCGTCGATGCTGACGGCGAGAATCTCGAAGTCCTCCCCGTCCATCTGATCGTACAGGCGTTGCATCGACGGCATCTCGGTGAGACACGGTCCGCACCACGTCGCCCAGACGTTCACGAGGAGCACGTCCCTGCCCAGAAAGTCGGAGAGTCGAACCTCCTGACCGTCCATGTCGAGCACCGTGAACTCCGGCGCATCGCTGCCGGTGATGACCGGCTGATAATTTTCGCGACCGATCCACGCTGCCGCGACGATCGACGCGAAGGCGACGATGGCCCAGAAATACGGCGATCGGACGAATGAGCGCTTCATTGCTGACGTTTCGGAGGTTCAAGCATCTGTCTTGGACTACGGAGCACCGGGGTCATTGTTCCCCTCCGGCCCCACGCCGGCCGACCTTCAGACGAACGCCGCTTCCCCGCTGGAGTTCTGTGTCTGCGGCCGGTTCCTGTTCGACCACGATGCCCTGATCCCGGCCGAAGCGAAACACCTCCTCCACATCGGTCACGTCGAGGCCGAGTGAGTCGAGGAGTACCTCCGCCTCCATCTGGTCCAGACCTAGAACCAGAGGCATCAGCACGACCGGCGGCCCGGCACTCACGACCAAGGTCACAGCCGCAGGTAGAGCCACGACACTGTCCGGCGGTGGCGAAACCTCCACAACCTGCCCGCGGGGCTCGTCCGCCTCCATCGTGTCCACGTCAACGACGAATCCGCTGGTTTCGAGGACGACACGCGCACGGGTCTCATCGAGCCGGAGTACGTCCGGGACCGACCGCAGCTGCGGCCCGATGCTCAGCGTGATCCGCACCGGAGAATCCGGACGACTGACCTGACCGGGCAGTGGCGACTGCCCGAGCACGAGGCCGGCGGCGACCGACGGATGCGTGATCGAGTCGGTTCCACCCAGCTCAAGCCCTGCCCCCGCCAGCCGCTCCTCGGCACTCGCCAGACCCAGCCCCCGCACGTCCGGCACCTCGTAGAGGTCGCCGGGAGGTGGTGGCGCCGGGAAGAAGACCTGAGTCGCGAGCGCGTATCCCCCGAACCAGCCTCCGATCACCACGAGTGCCAGACCCACGAACAACGTTCGTCCGTTCAGCCAGCCTGAGCCTCGAGGGCGAGTCGGCGCTGCAGGCGCGGGAGCGGGAGTATCGGCTTCGACGTCCGAGCTGACCTCGACGGTACCGGACGCCGTCTCCCCCTGGTCCACCGTGGAGGAGTCCGGGGTGGCCTTCGGGCCCCCCTTTCGCCGCTTCCGGTTGCGCCCGAGAGAGTCTCCGAGCTTCATGCCGCCTTCCTCAACCGCGCCGCGAACGATCCGTCGTAGCCGGACCGCCATGGCTCCACACGCAGGTACCCCGCCGAGTCGACGAAGCCTTGGTCCGCATCCCGGCGGTCGACCGCGTCCGAGGGCTCGAGCGCGAAGTCACCGTGGGCCCTCAGGAACTCGGTGACGCGCTCCTCGTTCTCCTCGGGCTCCAACGTGCACGTGGAATAGACGAGGAGGCCGCCCGGGCGTACCAGTTCCGCCGCCGCATCCAGCATACGAGCCTGGAGCACAGCCATCTCCCCGATCGCCTCCGGCGTAAGGCGCCACCGAGCGTCGGGATGTCTCGCCAGAGTCCCGGTGCCTGTGCACGGCGCGTCGAGCAGGACCGCGTCGACCGTGTTCAGGGGTGGACGCACGGCATCGGCGACGACCAGGTCCAGTCGTCGCCCTGTGCGAAGGGCGTTGTCTTTCACCATGCGAATGCGCGATTCCGACCGATCTGCGGCGATGATCCGAGCGGCTCGATCCGACAGCGCGAGCGATTTGCCGCCGGGGGCCGCACAAAGATCTGCAACGATCGTGCCCGACGAAACATCCGCGTAGCGCACGACGAGATTGGACGCTGGGTCCTGCACGATCGAAGCAGGCAGCACCCGCAGCGCGTCCGCGACCGAGGTTCCTCCCGCCAGCCTGAGGCAGGGACTCCAGCCGGCGGCGAACTCGGCCTCGATTCCGTGCGTGGCGAGGACGGCGCGCGCGTCGTCGGATGCCATCCCGAGTGGAACCAGACACGTCGAGGGGCGGCGGTTGTCGTGTTCGACCAGACGCCGAACCTGATCGGCTGTGTAGCGGGAAAGCCAACGGCGGACGAGCCACTCCGGGTGTGAGCCCCACCCGGAAAGGGCTTCGACCGAGTCGATTCGAGCCGGGGGCTGCGGAGGATCCAGGGCCACTTTGCGGAGGATCGCGTTCACGAAGCCCGTCGGTCGGCGCCCGACCTCTTCTCGCGCCTGATCCACGGTGGCCGACACGGCAGCATACGCGGGGACCGAATCCATGTAGTGGATCTGGTAGGTCCCGATACGGAGCAGTTCGAGCACCGGCGAATCGACGTCCACGAGCGGACGCGACACGTGAGGGGCGATCAGTCCATCGATTCGGGCGCGAAGCCGGGTCGTCCCATACGCCAACTCGTGCGCGAACGCCCGTTCTCGTGGCTCCAGCGTGTCGGCCACGGCAGAAAAGGCCCGATCGAGGCGTCTTCCCCGTTCGGTCTCGATCCTGACCGCGTACGCAGCCGCCCGACCGGGCGTGACTCCGGTCAGTCGAGCATGCCCTCGGTCGGAGACGACGGAACGGCGATCTCCCGAGACGGCATGCGACCCGCGAGGTACGCGAGTCGGCCCGCGATGATCGCGTGCTTCATCGCGTGCGACATACGGATCGGATCATCGGCTGCCGCGAGCGCCGTGTTCATCAGTACGCCATCGACTCCCTGCTCCATCGTGATGCAGGCATCGGACGCGGTACCGACCCCGGCATCGACGATGACCGGCACCTCGAGGCGGCTCTTGATCTCGCGGATGAAGTACGGGTTCACCACGCCGAGGCCGCTTCCGATGGGGCTGGCAAGCGGCATAACCGCGACACACCCGGCGTCCTCCAGGCGGAGCGCGGTGATGAGATCGTCGTTGGTGTACGCCATGACTTTGAAGCCCTCGCCCGCAAGCGTCTTCGCGGCCTCGAGGGTCGCATGGACGTCCGGCAGCAGCGTCCGCTCGTCGCCGATGACCTCCAGCTTCACGAACTCGTTGAAACCCGCTGCCCGGGCCAGGCGTGCGTACCGGATCGCGTCTTCGGCGTTGTAGCACCCGGCGGTGTTGGCGAGCAGGAAGAATTCGTCGGGATCCAGATGATGCAGGATCGCCTCTTCCTTCGTGCGGTCCAGATCGACCCGACGAACGGCCACCGTCACCATCTCGGCGCCGGATGCGCGGATGGCGTCGACCATGATCTCGTTGGTTTCGTACTTGCCCGTTCCGACGATCAGGCGCGAGACGAACTCCACACCCCCGATGTGGAGTGGGGCGTCGAGTGCGCGTGCATCGTCGATCATCGTATCGGTGTCGGTCATGTCATCCCCCGCCCACAAAGTGGACGAGCTCGATCGTGTCTCCATGGGTGACGTCGGTGGCGTTGTAGCTGTCGCGCTGCAGGATCTCGCGATTCAGCTCCACGACCACCATGCCCGGGTGCAACTCGAGTGCCTCGAGCAGACTTGTCACGGTGTGCGCCCGGTCGAGCGTCCGTGCCTTCCCGTTCAACTGGATTTCGATCGTCGTGTCGTGTGGCATCAGGTTCCTCGGGCCTCCGCCTGGAGCACGGAAATGTACTCGCTTGTGGCAACGTGCGGAGACCCGACGCCCCAGACACCCGAAAGAACGGCCACCCCCCACGCACCGGTGTGCAGGACCCCTTCGACGCGATCGGGGGTCACGCCACCGATCGCCACGACCGGAACGGGCCCAGCCATCTCCACGAGCGTCCGCACGAGGTCCAGTCCGAGCCCCCGCCGGCCGGGGTGGGAGTTCGTTTCGTAGACATTGCCGAGGATCACCCAGGAGGCGTCAAAGGTCCGCGCAGCGGCGATGTCCCCCTCGTCGTGGCACGACAGTCCGATCACACCCGAGCCTTTGAGCCGGCGAACGTCGCCCCCTGGCAGTGACCTCCGTCCCAGCTGCACCCCGTCCAGCCCGACCGCCAGGGTCACGTCGACTCGGTCATTCACGACCAGAATCGACCCTGAGCGGCTGGCCGGTTCCTTCAACGCCACTCCGAGATCGTGAAGGCGCCGCCCGTCCGTCCGGGGGCCACGCAGGTGAAGCGCGAGGGAGCCCCGCCCTGCCTCGAGCACGTCGCGGGCCCGCTGCTCGAAGTCGTACCGCGCGAGGATCTCGTCGTCGGTTACGACGTGAAGCCTCGGGGGGCTGCTCACTCGAATCGCTGCCCTACGGCGATGCCACGCCCGTTGATCCAGTCGGACACGGAGATGCGCTTCCTGCCCGGCGGCTGGACCTCGGCGAACGCGACCGCGCCATCCGAGCACCGGACCACGACCCCGTCCGAGGCGGTCGCGAGGATCACGGTACCTTCGTCCGTGTCGACCGGAAGCGTCGGTGAGCCCCCGTTCGTCTTGAGGCCTTCGGGGTCGAGCGCGCCGACCTCTTCCTCTCTCCATACGGTCGGCCGGAAGAGCTTCACCGGTGCCTCCATGAGGCGGGTCCACGCACCCGGAACGGCATCCATGCCCCTTGTGTGTGCAGCCACGTCGTCCGCCGGGGCGTGCCAGTCGATTCGGGCCACCTCACGGCTCACCTTCGATGCGAAGGTCGCCGCGTCGTGGTCCTGCTCACGCTCCTCGGCGACCCCGGCAGACATCAGCGCCAACGCCTCGATCAACGCCCCGGCACCGAGTTCGGAGAGTCGCACGGTCAATTCACTGGCGGTCTCGTCGGGGAAGATCGGCTCGGGCACCTGATGGATGATCGCCCCTGCATCCATGGCCTCGGCCATCCGCATGATGGTGACCCCCGTCTCGGTGAAGCCCCGCGCGATCGCCCAATTGATCGGCGCGGCACCGCGCAGTTCCGGCAGGAGCGACGCGTGCACGTTGATCGAGCCCATGGTCGGCACGTCGAGGACGTCGGGCTTGAGGATGTGTCCGTAGGCGACCACGACCGAGATGTCGGGCTCCAGCGCACGAATCTCCGCCATGAAGTCCTCGCCCCGGGGCATCTCGGGCGTCAGGATGGGAAAGCCCTGCTCGAGCGCGACCTCCTTCACGTCGGAGGGGCGAAGCCGTCGTCCACGGCCCGCGGGTCGATCGGGCTGCGTCACCACGCCGACGATGTCGAAGCCCTCGTCGTCGAGTGCCCGTAGGGACGGGACGGCGAACGCCGGCGTCCCCCAGAAGAGGATCTTCACCCGGCTTCGGCCGCCGCCTCGGCCTCGATCTTCTTCCACTTCTTCAGCAGCATTCGACGCTTGAGTGGCGACACCCGGTCGACGAAGAGGATACCGTCGACGTGGTCGATTTCGTGCTGGAGCGCGCGCGCGAACAGGTCGTCTGCTTCGACGACGAGCTCGTTCCCGTCCGGATCCTGTCCCGCGACGGTCACTGCCACCGGACGCTGCACGACCTCTTCCAGCCCGGGGATGCTCAGGCAGCCTTCCGTCTGCTTGGCGACCTCCTTGCTCGCCCACGTGACGACAGGATTCACCACGGCGACACGCTGAGGCTCCGGCTCATCTTCGTCCTGACGCCTCAGATCGACGACGATGACACGCGTCGAAACGCCGATCTGCGGCGCGGCGAGACCGATGCCATCTGCGTGGTACATGGTCTCGAACATGTCGCGGACGAGCACACGCAGGTCGTCATCGAAGACCGTGACGTCTTCGGCCTCGGCTCGAAGAACCGGGTCTCCCAGATAGACGATCTCCCGAATGGCCATGGACGTACCCTACCCTCTACTCTTCTTTCGGCTCGCCTTTCACGTCGAGTACCGCGGCGACGCGCCCGCGATCGACCGTGACGCGCGTATTGTCGCCGGTGCGTAGCGTCAGACGATTCCCGTCGGCATGCACGATCTTACCGATGAGCCCGCCGTTGGTGACGATCTCGTCACCCTTTTTCACCCCCTCCACCATCTGCTCGTGTCGTTTCCGCTCCTTCATCTGAGGGCGGATCAGCAGGAAATAGAAGATGGGGATGATCAGCGCGAAGTTGAGCATCATCCGGAGGCCGAAGTTCTGATCCGGCGCAGCCTGCAACAGCAGCGTTAGAGGCGTCACGAAGGACTTCCTTGATTGCGATAGCGTTCGAGCCAGTCCCTGTGCCAGGAGTGAAAGCTCCCGTCGAGGACTCGACGGTGGGCTTCCTCACCGAGGCGGACAAGGAACCGGAGATTGTGGATCGAAATAAGTCGTACCGGCAGCCATTCTGCCGAAGAGACCAGATGCCGAAGATAAGCCCGATCGTACCGTCCGCAGGTGTAGCAGTCACAGCCGGGGTCGATGGGGCGTGTGTCTTCCTTGAATCGCGCAGCCTTCAGATTGATTTGTCCGTCTTCGCTCGTCCACGCCGTGCCGTGCCGCGCGTTGCGTGTCGGCGCGACGCAGTCGAAGAGGTCGCACCCGCGAGCGATGGCCTCGAGGAGATCATCGGGATACCCCACCCCCATGAGGTATCGTGGTCGATCCGATGGGAGTACGTCGTCGAGCAACTCGAGCGTCCGCCACATGTCGGGTTTCGCCTCGCCCACGCTCAGGCCGCCGATCCCGTACCCTGGCCAGTCCTCCAGCTCCATGAACTGCTCCGCATGAGAGCGACGCAGGTCATCGAAGACATTCCCCTGCAGAACAGGAAAGAGCGCCTGCTTCGGTACGTCCCGTCGATGCTGGAGTTCGGCGAACCTCGTACGGCACCGCTCGAGCCAGGCGAGCGTCCTGCGGTTGGCTTCCTCGGCGGTTCGGCGATCACATCCGCCCGGCGGGCATTCGTCGAACGCCATGATGATGTCGGCACCGAGGGTACGCTGAATGTCCATCACCGATTCCGGGGTGAACGTGTGGCGTGAACCATCGATGTGGCTCTGAAACTCCACACCCTCGTCCCGGATCTTGCGGATGTCGGCGAGGGAGAAGACCTGATATCCACCGCTGTCGGTCAGGATAGGACCGTCCCAGCGCATGAAGTCGTGGAGCCCACCGAGTTCGCGTACCAGCTCGTGACCCGGACGCAGGTAGAGGTGGTAGGTATTCGCGAGCACGACCTGCGCCCCCAGCGACTCCACCTCTTCCATGATCAGACCCTTCACCGTTCCCGCCGTCCCGACGGGCATGAACGCCGGGGTCTGAACGTCGCCATGAGGCGTCGAGAACGAGCCGGCGCGCGCAGAGCCGTCGGTCGCGGAAAGGGTGTGGTCGAACATGGCGGGGAATCTAATCGAAGCCGTCCCGAAGATCGGGCGTCCCGAGAGCTCTGAGTGGTTGGATGAAGCGACCCGGTGCTCAGCGCGGTGGGGGCAGAACCGCCATCGCGTCACCGTACGAGTAGAAGCGGTATCGATCGCGCACGGCCTCGTCGTACGCATCGAGCACGCGCTCGTATCCTCCGAGTGCGGCAACGAGCATGATCAGCGTCGAGCGCGGCAGGTGAAAGTTGGTCAGGAGGCCGTCCACAACCCGGAAGTCGTACGGCGGTCGAATGAAGAGGTCCGTCTCCGCCCATCCGGATCGAAGCGTTCCGTCGTCCCCGGCGGCCGCCTCGAGCGTGCGGACCGCCGTGGTTCCCACGGCCCACACCCGACCTGCCCGCGCGCGCGTCCGTTCGACGGCCGCGGAGACCTCGGGCGGGACGAAGTAGCGCTCTCGGTGCATGGGATGGGCCGACGGGTCATCGACCTCCACGGGCCGGAAGGTGCCGATACCGACATGAAGGGTCACGGCCGCACGCTCGACTCCGCGCGCCTCGATCTCTGTTAGCATCCGGGGGGTAAAGTGGAGTCCGGCCGTCGGCGCCGCGACCGATCCACTGGTGCGCGCGTACACCGTCTGGTACCGATCCCGGTCCGAGTCATCCGCCTCCCGATCGATGTACGGCGGCAAGGGCATGGTCCCGTACCGAGCCATCGCAGTCTCGACGTCGAGCGGGGTATCCAGCCGGACGAGCCGACTCCCGGAGGCGAGCACCTCCACGACTTCCACGGCCAGATCGTCTCCGACCTCGATCACGTGCCCGGTCTTGAGCTTGCGCCCGGGGCGCACGAGCGCCTCCCAGTGACGATCGTCACGCTCGGGCTCACTCGGGGCCAGCAGAAGAATCTCGGCACGCGCTCCGGTCGTCTTCCGACCCATCAGTCGCGCAGGCATCACCTTCGACTCGTTGACCACGAGCAGATCGCCAGGCTCCAGCAGCTCGACGAACTCGCGAATCCCGCGGTGCTGGAATGGGCCGTCGGGCGGCACGACGAGGAGCCTGCTCTCGTCACGCTGCTGCGCCGGACGCTGTGCGATCAGCTCGTCCGGCAGCTCGTATGCGTAGTCGGAGACTCGATCACTCACCGTCTGACACCGCCCGGGTCCGGGCCCCGCCTACCCGTCCTGCGTGAAGAGCGAGCCCTGATCATCACCCTGCGCCCCCGGCTCGGGAATCGTGTACCCGAAGTGCCGGAACGCGCGAGGAGTCGCGACCCGACCCTGCGGCGTTCGCTGCAGGAAGCCTTCCATGATCAGGAACGGCTCGTAGACCTCCTCCAGCGTCGTCGCATCCTCTCCCATCGCGACCGCGAGAGAGTTGAGCCCGACCGGCCCACCCTCGAACTTCTCGATCAGCGTCTTGAGCACCTGTCCGTCCATCTCGTCGAGGCCGTATTCGTCGACGTCGAGGAGTTTGAGCGCAGCCTGGGCGACCGCCTCGTCGATATGACCGTCCGCTCGTACCTGAGCGTAGTCCCGGACACGGCGCAGGAGGCGGTTCGCCACGCGAGGGGTGCCCCGCGAACGACGGGCGATTTCCGTGGCTCCCTCTTTCGTGGCGTCCACCCCGAGGATCTCCGCACTGCGCTGGACGATCGTGACGAGTTCCTCCGGCGGGTAGTAGTTCATCCGCTGCACGATTCCGAAGCGGGCGCGCATCGGCGCGGTGAGCGAACCGAACCGGGTCGTCGCACCGACGAGGGTGAAGCGCTCGATCTTCATCGTCATCGTCTGGGCCTTCGGCCCGTCCGACAGCCGGATGTCGACCTGCCAATCCTCCATCGCGGGATAGAGGAACTCCTCGATGATCGGCCGCAAACGGTGAATCTCGTCGATGAAGAGGATGTCCCCTTCACGCTGATTCGTCAGGATGCCGACGAGGTCCGCGGCCTTCTCCAGCACAGGTCCCGACGTCGTCTTGATGTTCACACCCATCTCGCGCGCGAGCAGCGACGCAAGCGTCGTCTTCCCGAGACCGGGAGGACCGTGAAAGAGCACGTGGTCAAGCGGCTCCTTCCGGAAGCGCGCCGCTTCGATCGCGATGGAGAGCGCCTCTCGAACCTTTTCCTGTCCGATGAACTCGGCGAGCCGCGTCGGCCGCAGGGAGGGCTCCGCCTGAACATCCTCCGAGAGCGACTCGGGCGTCGTGATCTGGGTATGCTCGGTCATGGCTTTTCTACCCGGCCAGTGCCTGACGGATCAGGTCTTCGGTGGTATCGGGCGTGCCCGCCTCGAGGACGTCCCGTACGGCCTTGTCGGCATCACTGAAGGAGTACCCGAGCGCCACGAGGGCCTGAACTGCATCCTGCGCCCCGCCCGGCGACCCGGTCCCGACGCCCGAGGGTGTCACGATGGCCAGGTCCGCGACCTTGTCCGCCAGGTCGAGGGCGATCTTTTCTGCCTTCTTCCGGCCGATACCGCTGATCTGCTGGAGTGCGGCCGTATCCTTCTCGACGAGGGCACGAGCCAGCCGCTCGGCGGAGTAGGTGGACATCATGGCGAGCGCGACCTTGGCTCCGACGCCGGAGGCGGTGAGCAGGCGACGGAACAGCGCTCGCTCGTGCGGATCGATGAAGCCATACAGGGCGACGGACGTCTCGGAGACGACCTGGACCGTGCGAAGCTCGACGGTGCCGCCCGGAGACGGAAGCCGCTCGAGCACGGTCAAAGGAGCTTCCACTTCGTACACGACCCCACCCTGCGTCTCGATCTCGACCCGTTCACCCTCCCGGCCGAGGAGAACGCCGTGCAGGCGGGAGATCATCGAGGGAAGCTCCCGACCATGCAGTGGCACAGCGCCGCGGCGACGCCGTCCGCGGCGTCCGCCGGGGTCGGAACGTCCTTCAACCTGAGCTGTTGCTTCACCATGAAGCCGACCTGGTCCTTGGTCGCATTCCCGGTCCCCACCACGGCCTTCTTGATGTGACGGGGAGCGTACTCGGCAATCATAACGTCATGGTGGGCCGCGGCGAGGAGGATCGCCCCTCGAGCATGGCCGAGCTTCAGCGCGCTCTGCGCGTTCTTTCCGTGGAAGACCTCTTCGACTGCGACGGCGTCGGGATCGTGTCGCCCGATGATCGCAACGACGGCATCGTAAATTTCACGGATCCTGACGGGCAGCGGCTCCCGAGCCGACGTCCGGATGACACCGCACTCGACCAGCGACACGGACGCGTCGTCCGCTCTTCGCACGACGCCGTACCCGGTCGCGGCCGTCCCCGGGTCGATCCCGAGGACCAGGCTCACATCGCCTCGGCGAGGACAGCCTCGTCGATGTCCGCGTTCGAGTGGACCTTCTGCACATCGTCGAGGTCATCGAGCATGTCGAGGAGCTTGAGCAACTTCTCGGCGTCCTTCCCGGCGACCGCGACCTCGTTCTTGGGGATCCGCGTGAGTTCGGCGGACGCCGCCTCGATCCCGGCCTCCTTCAGTCCAGCCTCGACTGCCGTGAAGTCGGTCGGCTCGGCGGTCACGACGAACTCGTCTCCGTCCGCCGACACATCCTCCGCCCCCGACTCGATCGCCGCCTCGAAGACGTCTTCCTCCGAGTACTTTGAGGCGTCGACCACGAGTTGACCCTTTCGGTCGAACTGCCACGCCACGGAACCGTCGGTGCCAAGGCTCCCGTCACACTTGGACAGAGCGTGTCGGACATCCGCTACGGTGCGATTCGTGTTGTCCGTGAGGCACTCGATGAACAGCGCGACGCCACCCGGTCCATACCCCTCGTACGTCACTTCCTGATAGTCGACCCCTTCGAGTTCCCCCGTCCCCTTCTTGATGGCCCGCTCGATGTTCTCGGCCGGCATTGAAGCAGACTTGGCGGTCTCCACGGCGAGGCGGAGGCGCGCATTGAATTCGACGCTACCCCCTCCCTCCCGGGCCGCGACGGTGATCTCACGGATCAACTTGGTGAAGAGGGCACCGCGCTTCGCGTCGTTGACGCCCTTCTTGCGCTTGATCTTCGACCATTTGTTGTGACCAGCCACGAATCCTCCAGCGCGCCCGACCCATGAGGGTCGACCGGGCAGGTTGCGAAATCTCAACGGGTAAACGTCTACGGACCCTGACCGATCCGGGTTCACCCAGAGACACAGAGGTCCCTTGCGTACCGGATAACGGCCGGATAGCGTCGATTAAGAGTATGTGTTTTCAAGCATTGCCACAGGGGTCGAATTGCAGACGATTTCGACGTCGTGTCCCCCCCCAAGGGCCGATCCGAGGCCGATACGATGAAGGATTCCTCTCAAGGGTTCACGCTGATCGAGCTGCTGATCGTCGTCGTGGTGATCGGCGTTCTCGCCACGATCGCGATACCGAAATTCTCTCAGATGAGGACGAAATCGTATATCGCCGTTGTGACGTCGGACCTCAAGAACACCGCAAGTCAGCAGGAGATCTACCTGAGCACCGAGTACAGCTACGCCAGCACCCTCGCCAGTCTCGACATGATTCTGACCGACGCCGTCACCATCACGATCAATGAAGCCACCGGCACGGGGTGGGCTGCGACGGGCACCCACAGTGGCCTGGCCGGCCAGCAGTGCGGGTTCTTCTTCGGTGACGCCTCGGCGGCCAACGCCACGCCGGCCACGACGGCAGGGACCGTGATGTGCAACTGACGGCGCGCCGGACGAGACCGCACGACCGCACGACGCTCTAGAAGAAGCGCCCGAATCCTCCGCCCCCGAAGCCCTGGGCGTTCCGGAACCGATTGTTCACGACGTTGTTGAAGATCGATCCGAACTGGACGCTGAAGCCGACGCTGACGCCGTATTCGAAGTCCGTCTGGAGTTGCTGGAGACGGAGTAACGCCTCCTCGTCCGAGACCCCGCCCGCGGACAGGTAGATCTGGTCCTGAACCCAGCGGATGTTGCCCTCCAGCCGAACGGAAAAGCCCCTCACGATCCGGAAGTCGATATCACCGCGAAGGTTGACGCTGTACAGGCCATCCTCGTACTGCGACTCATCCGGAAGGAAGAGGAAGTTGGACGCGCTGATCGATGCTCCGGTTTCGCCCCACGGTTGCCGGGCGGAGAGATCGATCTCCGCCGACTGCTCCCAGCGGGTTTCGGAAGTCTCACCGTACAGGGTTTCCTCGAGGTACCGGCGGTACGCCGGCCCGATACGATACGAGAACGTGAGCGCCTTGCGGGTCGCCTCCTCGTAGGGGAAGAAGCTGTACTCGATCGCCGGCGTGACTTCCCAGCGGAACTCCTGATTGAACCGCGGCTGCCGAGCGACCTCCGCCCGGGTGCCGAACGACCAGTTGTCCGCCAGGGTGTAGACGATCCACGGCCGCACACCC
>CALHIO010000007.1 GCA_938030915.1 uncultured Gemmatimonadota bacterium | reverse complement strand
GATGTCGTTCGAGTGGGTGGAGCGTTCAGAGGAAATATGCCCGCGACCGATCCCGGTGTCACCCCCGACGGCACGACCTCGGCCAAGCCCTCTACACATCCCCCTTGAAGCGTTGTCGGGCCTCCGCGAGATAACCCGGCTCGAGCCGGAGAAGATTGCAGATCTTCCTCATGAGGTAGTCCTCCTTGCTCGCCAGGTCGCCATCCGAGTAGACGAGGCCCCACATGATCTCGGCGAGGACCATCTTCTGTCCGGTCGAATAGTTCTCGGCGATCAGATTCGTGAACTGCCACAGATCCACGGCCTCTTCACGCTCGCGCTGCGCGAGGTCCAGAAGCTTTTCGGCCTCCGCTGCGTCGAGCCCGAACTGCCGGCGCACGGCGGACTCGAGATGCTGCTGCTCGTCCTCGGTGAACTCGTCGTCGGCATTGGCCAGCTCCAGGAGAAGAGCGCAGGCAGCGAGGCGGATATCCTTCGACCCGGCCGGGGTCGCCGGCTCGTCGGCGGGTGTCATCGACGAGGCGAAGAAGCTCTTGATCGCTTGTAGCATGAGGTGTCTCCGGTTCGTCGCTCGACGATCAGAAGTCGACCGACTGGATCTTTTTGATTCCCGCGCGCAGAGGCAGCCACGTAGCGAGGATCGTCAGGATCGCCGCGCCGCTCACCCCCAGCAAGAGTGGGGTCACGCTGACCTCGGCCGCACCGCTCTCGAAACGCGAGTTGAGGTACAGATAGACTGGCCACGCTTCCAGGATGACGACACCGGCCAGATAGGAGATTGCCGCCATCATGAAGAGGAGTCCGCCGAACGACGTCGGGATCTCCGCGACATTCTCCGTATCGTAATTGGGATAGAGCGCGCCAAAGCCGAGGGCGAGTGCAGTCAGCGCAAACGTCACGCCGATCATCGTCACCGAGGTCAGGATGAGGATGAACGGCGTCGCATCGAGCACGATGTTCGTCCCGACGATCAGCGGCAGGGCCACCAGGAGCAGCGGAAAGGTGCCTACGCGGTATTTCGACCAGAAGATCGTCCGAACGTCCACGGGGGACGACTTGAGCAGCCACATCATGCGCCCCTCGATCGACATCGCGGGAAAGATGAAGCGCGCAGCGATTGCCGCGACGACAAAACCCGCCAGACCGAGGTTCAGAAAGGACACGGCATTGATGAGCAGGAATGACACCTGCTCTCCCGTGTAGAGCGGGAGCACGGTGATGTTGTACACGTACACGGCCACCAGCACGCCGAGCAGGATCAACTGCGACCACTGCGTCGTGTCCCGGAAAAAGACCCGGAATTCCTTGGCGAGCATCTCGCGCGTTGCGGGTTCGGTACCGCTGAACATTCGCTCGAGCAGGCGTGACCGCGCCCGGCCCTCTTTCTTCTCGGCCCCTTCCTGAGCGCGGGTGAAACCGGCATCGAAATAGCGTCGATGCAGCCACGCCCCAACCACGAAGCACATGGCCGCGGTCGACCACAGGAAGGCGAAGGGGAACCACTCGAAGCGGCCGTTCAGCTGCGTCATGAGGGCCTCGGCCGCCCACTCGCTCGGGAGCCATGGAGAGGTCGGCGTTCGCAGCACCGCGACGAAGTCGACCAGGCTGCTGAACTCTTCCGGACTCATCAGCCGCTCGGGGCGAAGGAATCGGAAGAGCGCCACGACACCCGCTGCCGCGAGCAGACCCACCAGCGCGAGAAGGTCCCGAGTTCGACGGGCCGGGAAGATGTTCACGAGCAGAAGTGTGATGCCGCTGCCCATGACCGCCGGGATCACGAGAAACGGGATGACGGTCCCGATCGCGATCAGGTAGTACAGCGGGCCGGCCGCGTACACCGCGCCGTACGCCGCCAACAGCGGAATCGCGAGCAGCGCGACCATCCATGACGAGTCGACGATCGTCTCGATGAGGCGCGCCGAGTAGACGGTCTCCGCCTCCACAGGCGCGGCGACGACGAACTCCAGATCCTCGGAAAGAAAGAACGTGGAGAGCGCGGTGATCACGTTCGACAGCACGAGAATCATGAGGAACGTGAGGAACGCGAGTCCCAGTAGCTTGGCCGCGAGCAGATCCCCGATCCCCTGGGTCCCGCGGAAGTACATCAGCATCCGAAAGATGACGGCGAAGATCAGCGCCCAGAAGAAGAAGCCCACAAACCCGAGCAGCAACCCCTTGAAGAGGCGACCCTCATCGGTCTTCGCACGGTTGAGCTTCGTGCGAATCTTCGGTCGCAGAAGCCAGAGGAGGCCCGCCCTCGGTTGGACGATGCCGTTCACTTCTCGATGGCCTCGCGCAGGCTCTCGATGACGTGGCTCATCGCCTCGCCGCCGGTGACCTTGAGGAAGATCTCTTCGAGATGCGCCCCCCCGGCCTCCGCCTGACTCCGAAGCTCGTCCATCGTGCCGAAGGCGATGATCTCCCCATGGTTGATGATCGCAATGCGATCGCAGAGGGCCTCCGCGACCTCGAGAGTGTGCGTGGACAGGAAGACCGTCCCCCCGTGCCCGACGAATTCACGGAACAGGTCCTTCAGCAGCCGTGCCGAGCGTGGATCCAGACCGACCATCGGCTCGTCGACGACGATCAGTTCCGGCTGATGGATGAGTGCCGAGCTGATGAGGATCTTCTGCCTCATGCCGTGCGAGTAACTCTCAATCAGCTCGTCTTTCCACGGTGCCAGATGGAAAAGCTCCAGAAGTCGGTCCGCTCGAGCTTCAACCGCCTCGCCCTCCCGGCCCCACAAGCCGGCCACGAAGCGAAGGAATTCTCCGCCGGAAAGCTTGTCGTAGAGGTAGGGTCGATCGGGGATGTAGCCGATTCGCGACTTGGCCTTTTCGGGTTCCCTGTTGAGATCATCTCCGCCTACGACAATCTCTCCTCCGGACGGCCGCAGGATACCCGCAACCATGCGAATCGTCGTCGTCTTTCCTGCTCCGTTCGGGCCGAGAAAGCCAAAAATCTCTCCCCGGTGAACGACGAGATCCAGGCTCTTCACCGCCTCGAACGTCCCGTACTTCTTTCGTACGCCCCGCAACTCCAGCATCTCGCCCGGAGCGTCGCCAGACGCCGTCTGATCGGGACCCGCCTGCGATGCGGACGCGTCCGTATTCTTGCTTGGAACGTCAGTCACGTTCTCTCCCCTCGAGGATTCGTGTTGAGAAGCGTGCGCGGGGATGTCATCCGGGAGATCACTCCTGCTCCTCAGCCGTTACCTGGTCGAGCACCTCGATGTCGAGGTTTCCGATCAGGCGCACGATCTCTACCTGCTGAGCCAGACCACCGATGATAAACCGGATGTGCGATGCGTCCGCCGGGTACTGACCGAAGGTCGGATCGACCGCCACCCACTCGTCGAGCCACACCTCGGGCCACGCATGGTAGAAGAACGCCCCGTTCACATAGACGAGTCCGACCGCCGTCCGCGCCGGGAGGCCCAGTGCACGCGCCAACGCGACATACAGCACCGTGTGCTCGTTGCAGTCCCCCTGAAGGGTCTCGAGGACCTGAACCGCGTTCGGTACCGAGAAGGTGATCTCCTTGTCGAGCATCGTGTAGACGGCCGTCGTCAGTTGCCTCGCGACTTCCTTGGGGTCCTGGGACCACTGCGTTCGACGGGCGGTGATTTCTCTCGCCCGACGGATGATACGCTCGTCGTCGCTCTGAATCAGAGGCTCCGGCTCGAGCGACCCGCGAAGATCCATGAATGCGTACGGGAGCCGATAGTCCGGATCGACCTCCTCCCACTGCGCTCGCCGGATGATGAGGGTGTCACCCCGGAGAGACTGCCGCCCACCCTCGAGTTGGAAGCCCTCGAGATCGACGCCGGTCAGTCGGAAACGAAGCTCGTCATACTGCGTCACGTCGGCGAAATCGACGTTGCTCTGCACCGCGGTGGAAAGGATTACGTCATCGTCGATCGGCGAGTTCGATACCAGGCGCGACTCTTCCTGAGCCTGCCGGGCGAGTTCGTACTCGGTCTTCTGCATCGAGAAGCCGAGTGCACTGGAGGCCTGAAGAATGCGCCCGTCTTCGTCGACCCAGCTCTCGACGCGTACGCCGCCGAACTCCTCTGCGATCTTCCACGCGGGCACGGTGTCGTGCCTCGCAGACGCCCAGCGACCGTCCGTTCCGATCGCAGCGGAATCGGTGACGAGAAGCGTATCGTGCTCCAGGATGTGAACTTCGACCGTACGGGTGCTGAGGCTCGTGGGATCGAAGACCGGCAGACGCACCGTCTCCCCGACGTCGAGGCCCTCGCCCATCGCTACTCTGATGGGCACGACGTTGGACATGATCGGTGGCTGCGGGAGGCGAAACGAGAGGTTCTGCTCGCTTCCGGCCGAGACGATACGAACCTCCAGCGTCGTGTCCGGAAGCAATTCGCCGCTCGCCTCGAACCGTCCGACCTCGCTGTCGAGCATGAAGCTGAAGTTCTCCATTACGAGCGACGGGCTGAGCTTCACCCGTGTCCGCGCGATGGCGATGCCCGTCTGGCCGAGGGCGGGCAACTCGAGGTTCATGAGGTCCTCGAGCTCGAAGCCGTCCGGAAGCGTATCGAGGCGCGAGGTCGCCTGCCCCACCGTCCGGTCGTTCATCGTCAGGGTATAGAAGTTGATGCCTGGCGCGAGCGTCAGTGCCGCTTCAGCCAGCCGCATCAACTCGGGCTGGAAATACTCGTCTCGAGCCTTCCACCCTACCATGGCGATCCACACGACGACGATCGTCGTCCCGAGAATCCGCTTTCGCATGCGCCCTCTTCCCCCTGTTACCGAGCCTGGTCGGCTACGAGATCTCTGGGGTATGGGACCCCGAAGAACAGGTTTCCATCCAGATCACGTGTCCGATGCCCTCTGATCCGACAACTCCCTTACGATTCTCGAGAAGATCTCTTCCTCATACGGAGACGACACCACCAGGGTCATCTCCAGAGTTTCGCCTTCATCAAGGTGATTGAAGAGCAGCTCACACAGCGCGCGTGCCGCGTCTTCTGGCTGTGTCATGCCCACCCCGATCCCCAACGGCGGCAGAGCGAGAGACGTCAGACCCATGTCCGAAACCCTGCGGAGGCCGTTTTGCACCGCTCTTTGGACCGTCAATGTCGACTGCGCCTCATCGGTGGAACTGACCACCACATGAATGAGAAAGTCGCACGGCAGGTTTCCTGCCGGTGTCATCACCGCTCCACCGATCGGGAGCGAGCCGACACGGGAGAGCTTCTGCTCTACGCCCTCTCCGGCAGCAGCGGCCAGATCCCTCGAGGCGTGGCTTACCGGTGAAAAATCGGACTGAACTGGCCGCACGACCCCCTCGACCGCTTGCTCGGCCAGGCTTCCGACCACAACGCGAATCATGAGGCCTGCAGGTCCCGGGCGCGTCGATACATCTCGGCAGCCTCGAAGGGCCGGCTTTGACGATCGTAGAGATGGCCGAGTGTGTAGAAGGGCCGTGCGTCTTCGGGAAGAAGCTCGGCGGCTCGGAGCATCAGTTCGGTCGCCTCGGCGAAATGACCCGTACGGTTCAACGCCTCGGCTCGATAGTAG
Organism: uncultured Gemmatimonadota bacterium; assembly: GCA_938030915.1. GTDB lineage: Bacteria > Gemmatimonadota > Gemmatimonadetes > Longimicrobiales > Gaopeijiaceae > UBA2589. The sequence continues at coordinate 12,112 of CALHIO010000007.1, read as the reverse complement.
AAGGCCTCCCCGATCTCCGGGTCTCGATCACACACCCAGCGAAGCTCCATCTCCGCCTGCGGGTACAGCCCACGCCGGAACGAGAGAATGCCCTGAACCAGCCGGGCAGCGGGATCGTCCGGGGCCACGCGGAGCGCCTGCCGAACCGACGTATCCGCGGCGTGGAAGCGGGCCAGCTTCGTGAGTGCGCTGGCCAGATTGGTGAGGACCTCCACGTTCTCCGGCTCCACGTCCAGAGCGGCCTCGAGATGCTCCACGGCGGTGTCGTGCTGGCCCAGCTCATCGAAGAGGATACCGAGGTTGTTGTGAGCTCTGAGGTTCTGGGGGTTCTCCCCCAGAATCTTCATGTACTGGTCGATTGCCTCTTCGATCCGACCGGACTGAACCAGGTCCCGCGCGGTGGCTAGCTGGTTGCCCTGCGGTCGCGGGGCGGGCGGTGGTACGTCGACCCCGTCCGCCGCGACACGGGCTTCGTCGGCAGACGTCGGTTCGACCGTGACGTCCTCCTCGCGTTCCGCGTCATCGATGACGGCCTCGACCGGTTCATCATCGCCGGTCGACGCGACACCCCTCAGTTCGTCGCTTGAATCCTCATCTGCCTGCGAACGCCGCTCGGATGCCCCCCTGGACCGGCTCGATGCCCGGTCGGCGGTCTGTTCCTCGACATCGCCTGCAGCGTCGTCTGAGGATTCATCCGGAGCGGCGTCGCTCAGTTCGGGCAGCAACTCGACCTGGGACGTGTCCCGAGCGGCCTTCCGACCCCGCTTCTTCCGGCGCTTCGCCATCAGCCAGCGACCTCCGAGGCAACCCACGCCAGATACGGTGCGTGACCTCCGACGACCGGCAACACGAGGACCTCGGGTACGTCGTAGGGATGGAGCATCTCTACGCGCGACTCGAGCGCACCCGCCTGCCCGGCCGTGGTCTTCATGACGACCAGGACCTCCGAGTCCTTTCTGACCTCGCCATCCCAGCGGTAGATGGACGTGACACCCTGAACGATGTTCGCACAGGCGATCGACCGCTCCTCGACGAGGCGGGAGGCGAGGCTCTCGGCGGCGGCGGCGTCCGGCATGGTCGTCAGCACGACCACCGTGGTCGGCTCGTCGGTGTCGGGCATCAACTCAGTTCGCGGTCGAGTCCGCCGCTTCGTCGTCGTAGAGCGCGTTGATCACGTCCCCGAGCCGATCGCGGAGTTCGCGTCGTTTCACCTTGAGCGTCGGGGTCATCAGACCGTTTTCAACGGTAAACTCCTCGGGGAGGAGTGCCAATTTTTTCGGCCTCTCGTACGAGGCGAGCCCGTCGAGCATGGCGAAGAGCTCGCCCTGCACGCCGGCGAGCACGTCCGGGTGAACCACGAGCTCCTCCACCGATCCGGTCTCGATCCCGCGATCCTCCGCCCATTGGCGAAGAGCATCGAAGGCGGGCACGACCAGCAGCGAGCAGTACCGTCGCCGGTCTCCAACGAGGACTGCCTGCTCCACGAGCGTGTGGGTCTTGAGCAGGTTTTCGATCGGCTGCGGAGCGACGTTCTTTCCTCCGGCCGTTACGATGAGGTCTTTCTTCCGATCGGTGATCGAGAGGAAGCCGTCAGCGTCGATCTCCCCGATGTCACCCGTGGCGAACCACCCGTCGTCGGAAAGGACCTCCGCGGTGGCCTCGGGCTTGTTGTAGTAGCCCTTCATGACCTGACCACCCCGGATCAGGATCTCTCCATCCTCGGCGATGCGAACCTCCGTCCCGGGCACCGGACGACCGACGGTCCCGATGCGGAAGAAATCCTGACTGTTCGCATTCGTGACCGGGCTCGTCTCGGTGAGTCCATATCCTTCGAGAATGGTCAGCCCGATCGAGTAGAAGAAGCGGTTCAGCGCCGGCGCGAGCGGTCCTCCACCACTCACGAAGAAGCGCATGCGGCCGCCCACCGCGGTCTTCACCTTGGAGAAGACTAGCTTGTCCGCAATCGCGTACTTGAGGGCGAGCAGCCCGGAGGGTCGTGAACCGGCGAGACGCAGGTCCGCCGCTTGATCGGCGACCGCCACGGCCCAGTCGATCAGCTTCTTCTTCGGCCCTCGCGCGGACATCACGCCGTTGTAGATCTTCTCGTAGATCCGCGGGACCGAGACGACGACGGTCGGTGCCACCCGCTTGAGGTCGACGATCAACGTGTCGAGCGAGCGCGGGTACGCGATCGTGACACCCACCCAGAACATCAGATAGTCGGCCATCCGCTGCAGGATGTGCGACAACGGCAGGAAGCTGATCGTGGTGTCGGTGCTGAGAATGTCGAGGTGCATCTCGGTCGCACGGACGTTCGAGGCCACGTTGTTGTGCGTCAGCATCACGCCTTTCGGAGGCCCTGTCGTCCCGGAGGTGTACAGGACCGTCGCCACATCATCGGGCTGCGCGAGCAGCGCTTCTTCACGAAAGCGTGCCCGGTCATCCACACCGTCGACCGGGCCACTGCGCGCCAGGAAATCCTCCCATGCGACGGCCTCCCCCGGAGCGCCGGGATCGAACGCCACGACGGTAATGTCCTGCGAGCAGCCAGCCGCCGCCTCGAGCGCTTTCGTGGCCAGCTCCGGCGTAGACGCGAAGACGATGCTCGCACCTGAATCCGTGAGCACGTACTCCACCTGCGGAGCGGTCAACGTCGGGTACACGGGAACGACCCAGGCTCCGGCACAGAGCGACCCGTAATCGACGACCGCCCATTCGGGCCGATTCTCAGAGAGGATCGCCGCCCGATCGCCACGGTCCACCCCTGACGCTCGAAGAGCTCCACCCACGCGCATGACTTCGCGCAGCACGTCGGCGTAGCTGATGTCCACGATCTGGTTCGCGGTCTCGAATCGCTGGAGCGCCGGCTCGTCCCCGAAGCGATCGATCGCTTCGAAGAAAAGGCCGGTCAGAGTCGAAGTGGGGACCTGCGCCTCGTTCGCGAAATAGTCGAGGGTTGTCGCCATGATCCCCTCAGACCCGTTCGCTTCGGATGGCGAGGTCGATCGTCGGGTCCAGCGTGTGCAGAACGGAGCAGTATTTGTCCTTCGATAGCTCGATGGCGCGGTCGATCTTCACCTCGTCGTCCTCGGCCGGTCCGCTGATCCGGTACACGAGTTCGATCGATTCGTAACGCCGCGGATGGTCATCTGCCCGAACACCGATGGTCTCGATCTCGAGGTCGTTCACCGGAACGCGGCCCTTTTCGAGAATCATCAGTACGTCGATCGCCATGCAGGCACCCACCGACATGAGCAGGAGGTGCATGGGCGCGGGGCCTTCGACGCCGTCACCATCGACACCGATCTCGGCGCCGCCGTCCGGGCCGCCCCGAAACGCCATTCCTTTACCGGTCCATCGCAGGCGGGCCTGCCGAATGTTACCCGACATCGCGGTCGTCCTCGTGGGTGTTCGTCATGGGTTCCACGGGGGCTTCCCCCCGTAGTTGAGCGAGCGTCCAGCGAGCATGCTCCACGTGCGCGCTCGCATCCTCGTCCCGTGGTGCGTGGCTCAGGAACGCTTCGAGGTGAGGGATTGCCTCTTCCGGCCTCTCGCTCCTGAGCAGAATGAAGGCCAGCCCGTAGTGGGCACCAGAGGACGACTCGTCCTTCTGAAGCACGTGGCGGTATGTCTTGGCGGCCTCCTCGACCATCCCGATCCGCGTGTAGCAGATCGCGATCTGCTGCAGGACGATCGGGTCGCCGGGCGCGGCCTTCAGAGCGAGACGGAACGACGTGAGGGCTTCGTGGAACTTACCGGCTTCGAGGAGGCCGACTCCCTCGTCGTAGTAGTCGACGCGCTGATCGTCGTCGCTCCCGAGGAGCTTCTTCCAGAACGCCATTCGTGGTGGGTCAGAGAACCGAGGCCGTCGCCGGAGCACACCTCCGACGTCGCTTCACCAAGGGTCGCTGAAGGTAGAAAGTCCGCAGGTAAGGGCGCAACGCTCAACCCCTTGCAGCGACCACGGTTTCGCCCTCCGAAGCCAGAATCGACATACCTGCCTCCTCGATCACGGCGGACGCGCCCACGTCCGCATTCAGCACAACGACACGACTCATCGAGGCTGTACATCGGCAGGCCTCAAAGAGCATGGCGGGACCCAGAGTGCCGTCGACGACCGCACCCCGGAGCGTCCTGTCGAAGAAAGGGAGCCCCGGAGCGGCCGCCATGCGCGACACGTCGTCGTGAGCGGGCCACGCCCGGGTATCCGGATCGACGGCGACGACCATGAGGTCTGACACGGCCTTGGCGATCGGGGCCGCAAAAGACGCGGCTGACCCGAGGGCGGCGACGGTTCCCGGGCCACGATGAATGCCCAGGAGGGCAACGATGCGGTCCACCTCGGTCTGCTCGGGCCGCGCATCCGTGCCAGCTCGCCCACGGGGGAGTTGCCCCCGCGGCGGGGCACGCAGATCTGCGAACCCGTCTTCGATCTCGAACGAGTCCCGGCAGTTCGGACAACCAAGTACTCCGGCACGCACCCGACGATCGAGGAGTTCGTTGGCCAGGAGGATCAGTCCGAACGCTGGCCCGCACCGCGGGCAGGTCAGTCGATCGGTGAGAAGAAAGTGCATGTGGCAGGTCAGCCACGCTCCACTGCGACGTGAGGCACCGACACCCCGTCCGGACGCGTCACGACGAAGACGATCGCGTCGGCCACCTGTTCGGGCGTCATCATGTCCGCCCGATCCGGAAGGTTCGGATCGGAGTCGGGATCGAGCTCGTCCCAGAGCGACGTATCGGTCGCAGCCGGCTCGATCAGCGAGGCACGGACTCCAGTTCCGCGAAGCTCCTCAATGAGGACCTCGTGAAAGCCCCGCAGCCCGAACTTCGAGGCCGAGTACGCCGCGTTCCCAGGAAACGCCTTTCGACCCGCCACGGATCCGATGTGGACAATCAGGCCCGATCCGCGCTCGAGCATGCCTGGAAGGACCGAACGGGTAACGAGAAAGGGAGCTCGGAGGTTGATCGCGACGTGGGCATCGAAGGACTTCACCGATTCGTTGACACACGTCTCCACCCCAAACACACCCGCCGCGTTCACGACGACGTCAGGGACACCACCGGCGGATTCCGCTGCCTCGTCGAGGGCGGTCCAGACGGCTGTGTCGTCCGAGAGGTCTGCGACGACCGGCGTCGCTCCACACTCCCGCTCGAGTTCCTGCAACGCCTCCGTGCTCCGAGCCATCGCCCATACGCGGGCCCCTCGATCCGCGAGCGCCACCACCGCGGCACGGCCGATACCCCGGCTCGCCCCGGTGACGAGGCAGGTCAGCCCCGCGAGGCTCGTGCGCTCCGTCATCCGAGTGGTGGATGTGTGCTGGTGACCAGCCGCATGAACTCGTCGCGCGTGCGATGGTCCTCGAGGAAGATCCCCCGCATCGCCGACGTCAGCGTCTTCGAGTTCTGTTTCTGTACCCCGCGCATCATCATGCACAGGTGGTACGCCTCGATGATGACCGCCACACCCTGTGGATCGGTGGTCTCCCAGACCGCCTGCGCGACCTGCTCGGTCAAACGCTCCTGAACCTGGAAGCGACGAGCAAACACCTCGACGAGGCGCGCGACTTTGGAGAGGCCCATCACGTTGCCGTTCGGGATGTACGCAACGTGCGCCTTCCCGAAGAACGGCAGCATGTGGTGCTCACACAGGGAGTAGAGCTCGATGTCCTTCACCAGGACCATGCTTTGATGGTTCTCGGAGAAGATCGCATCACCGACCACGACGTGCGGTGACTCTCCATAGCCCTTCGTGAGGAACGCCATCGCCTTCGCGACTCGTTCCGGCGTCTTCATCATGCCTTCCCGGTCCGGCGAGTCGCCGCACCGACGAATCATCTCTGCAACAAGGTCCTCGAAATCGACGCCGGAGAGGTCGGCCCCTTTTGAATCATTCATATCGTCAGCCCGCAGCGGGCCCCATGTATTCGACGGAATTGTTTGGTGTCTCCTGCAGATAGACCCTGTGCATTCGGACGCCCTCGGGAAGCGCGCTCGCGATGCGGTCCCAGATGGCGACCGCGAAGTTTTCGGTGGACGCCATGGTGCCCTCGAGCCAAGGCACCTCGAGGTTGAGGTTGCGGTGATCCACGTCGTCGATGACGCGTTCGTTGATCGCCCGCTTGATCTGCTTGAGGTCCATCACGAAACCGGTTTCAGGATCGACGGGTCCCTCCACGGTCACGTCCAGGACGTAGTTATGGCCGTGCCAGTTGGGATTCGAACAGTCTCCGAAGACCTCTCGATTCTGCTCGTCCGACCAGTCATCGCGGAACAGTCGGTGAGCTGAGCAGAAGTGGGCACGGCGTGTCACACGGACGGTGGGCATCGCTCTGTCTCGTCCAGGGTTTTCTCTCTGCGGGATCGACGGTTACCCGATCACTCACCCGGCGATCCATCGCTCCGCAACGGATAAAAAAAATGCGGGAGCCGATGCGCTGCCGCTTGGGCGACGCGCATCGGCCCCCGCTGCAGCCGAAGGGGGATTCATTGAAGCCCGGGAAACCACGAGTGGTGACCTCCCCGAACGTTACCGCTTTCCCCTCCTCCGGGGCCTAGCGTCATGTCCAGGAGTCAGTCCCGGCTTCGATGTGTTGGCTCAATAAAAGGCCCTTCAACTGCGGACTGAGAATATAGAGCGTGCCGGACAGCTTTGCGAAGGGTTGTACGGGACGGTGCGATGCACGTTCGAGCTTCAGCCCTCCGCCCGTAGCGTGCGGAGCAAAGTAAGATTTCGGATATCCGCTTCGTCCCCTTCGTCTCCCTTGGGTGTCTCGAGCACCTTGGGCACCGCCATGAGACGCTCGTCTAGTACGATCCTCCGGAACGGCTCGAGCCCGAGGCTTCCGTCCCCGATGCCCTCGTGCCGGTCCTTCCGGGAATCGAAGGGATGCTGAGAATCGTTCATGTGGATCAGGCCCAGCCGATCGAGGCCGATCACGTCATCGAACGCTGACCAGACCCCGTCGTAGTCGTCGACGAGGTCATACCCGGCGCTGAAGGCGTGACACGTATCAAAGCAGACGCCCACCCGGTGCCGCTGCTCCGTGGGGATCATCTCGATGATCGTCTGCAGATTCTCGAAGGTCGCGCCCACGCTGGTGCCACTCCCCGCCGTCAGTTCGAGGAGCACCTTCGTCGGACCCAGCACCGCTTCCAGAGACTCCGTGACGCCCTGGGCATTTCGCTCGAGCCCGGCCGCGTAGTCCTTGTCGGTCGCGTTTCCCGGGTGGGTGACGAGGAAATCGAGTTCCAGCAGGGCGCACCGGGCCAACTCTGCCTCGAAGGAGCGCTGCGACATGCGCCACAGCCTGCGGTCCGGAGTCGAGAGGTTGATCAGGTAGGAGTCGTGGGCACCCGCGATGGTGATGCCGTGCTGTGCACGAGCATCCTTGAAGGCCTGGGCCGATTCCTCGTCGATCACGGATTCTGCCCAGCGGCTGGGCTGCTTCGTGAAGAGCTGTAGCACTGCGGCGTCGATCTCGTGAGCACGCTCCGGGGCGAGGGCGACCCCACCGGACGCCGAGACGTGGGCTCCCAGTTCATCGATATCATGATTCATGGCAGAAGGTCGGAAAAGTTTGCCATCGTCGGAAGCATTGGTACGGCACCCCGCCCCGTGTGCAACCAGAGCAAGAATCCACACGAAGGAGAACTCTTCATCGTAACACGTTGCCGTTCAATCGTTTACTCAGGTGACAGAAAAACAGATGGATGGTTCCGTCACGCGGCACAGGACTTGTTCGAAGATCGGTAGCACGGACCACTCCGTCCGTAGTTCGAATGACGACGACGTGGAGGGAAAAATGCGCATTGCAGCCGATGGATACCTCGATCTGTCCGATACCCGCCGGGTTCGGACCCCGGGCTACCACGATCATGGCATGGAGCCGGTCCCGGAGGGTGAGGCGATCGCGTTTCTCCTTTCACACTCGTTCCGAGGCCACCGCCGAATCATTCGCCCACTCTCCCTCGAAGACCGCAAGCGGATCCGTCTGGCGCTGTGGGCGGAGTCGGTTCAGGAGCGCATGTCGCTCGTCGACAGAGTGTGGCGCTCGATCACCGAACGAGTCCATTGTTCGGCGAGTCACAAGGGGCCCGAGTTGATCCAGGTCGTCCGATACGGCAATTCGGTGTACCCGATCTACCTTGACGGGGACGTGACTCGAGTCGTTCCCTATGGCGGAATGCCGCTCGGTGAAGTATCTACCGATAAGGTCTTCGAGATCAGCCTCGAGGAAACGACAGTCTGAAGTTTGTGCCGGCCCGGTTCGACCTCGGTTGTCCGGTCGGCACAAAGTCCCATGCCAGCACGGGTGGGCAACACGCCCTGGGGGGGCGTGCCAAGAGTGGCGTCAGGTGCTTGCACCTGGCGCCACTCGCTTTTTGGGTACCCTGATCCCCGTGGCGGTCCTGCCACAGAGCAGGATGTCGCGTGCGTTCAGTGACCTCTGAACGACCTCCGGTCCCAGGATCCGATCGACGAGACCGCAGCCGCAAACCCGGTGGTGTGCTGGCGATCAGAGGAGCGCCGGTATGCCGCACGCACCTGTGCACTCGTCCAACAGACCGACACCCTTCACTTGCCTGTCCCGGAGGGGGTGCATACGGTCGCGTTCATGAACATTCGACGGGTGACCATACGAGGCTGGCTCGAAGACCGGGTCAAAGGTCAGATCTGGTACTATCGACTGCCTGTCGTCCTGATGCTGCTCTGGTTCCTCAACGGTTACATGACAGAGTGGCACTACGAGTCGATCTTCTACGGCATGAACCTCGGTTTTCACGAGGCAGGCCACGCCGCGTTCATGTGGAGCGGCAACCGAATGCTCACGATCGCGGGTGGCACCATCTTCGAGCTGGCCATCCCACTCTTGGCCGGCGCGTACCTGCTGGTCCGACAGCGGGATCCCTTCGGTGCGACGGTCTGCACGTTCTGGTTCGGGACGGCACTGGTGGGCTCAGGGATCTACGCCGCAGACGCACTCGATCAGGCCCTGCCTCTGGTATCTCCGTTCGGACCCGTGGACGCCGGCTCGCACGACTGGACCTCGATGCTCATGAGGGTGGGTAAGCTCTCCAGGGCAGAGGAGATCGGAGGCTCGATGCAGGCCGCAGGCAAAGTGATGATGGTCGCCTCCATAGCCGCGGGCTCGGGGATCCTGTGGCTGATGGCTCGGCCTCGGGCCTCCAGCACCCCGACAGCGCTATGGGATTCGGCAGAAGAAGCCCGTCTTGCAGCCCATCTTCGAGGAGAAAAGGTGAGACGCGAGCACGACGAGCGGAGGAGAAAGCGGATGACCGAAGAGGACCGGCTCCGTGAATTCCTAGACAGCTGACGATGCTTTCCCGACGCCGTCGCCCGGCCCCGGCAACCGGAGGCAGACGGACCTCCATGGCCAGAGGTGTTCCACCCACGTCAGTCGGCGTCAGGCAACCCCGGCCGAGTCATTGAACGGACGTCGAGCGCTTCATCGATCTGGTCCTCGGGCAGAAGAGCTCTCTCTCGGACGATTTCACGCACACTGACTCCACGCTTCGCCGACTCCTTGGCGACCACGGCAGCCTCGTCATACCCGATGTAGGGGTTCAGTGCCGTCGCGATCGACGGGTTTCGCTCGAGCAGCTCACGAGCCCGCTCCTCATTGGCTTCGATGCCCACCACGCAGCGGTCCGTGAACGCCCGAGCGATGTTGGACAGCAGCGTCACCGATTCAAGGAGCGCATGGGCGAGGACCGGCATCATGACGTTCAGCTCGAAGTTGCCCCGGCTGCCGGCCACCGTCACGGTCGTGTGATTTCCCATGACGCGTGCGGCGACCATCATCATCGCTTCGGACATCACCGGATTCACTTTGCCGGGCATGATCGACGACCCGGGCTGAATGGCCGGAAGCCGCACCTCGTGCAGACCCGATGTGGGACCCGAGCCAAGCCATCGAATATCATCGGCGATCTTCATGAAGCTCGTGGCGACCGTGTTGAACGCGCCGGCGACGTTGACGGCAGCATCCTTTGCGCCCTGCGCCTCGAAGTGATCTTCGGCCTCTCGAAACGCGATCCCGGTTGCCTTGGCCATGCGCGCGATTGTCCGGGGTGAAAATTCCTCGTGCGTGTTGATACCCGTCCCGGTCGCTGTGCCGCCGAGAGCCAACTCCTCCAACTCCGCGCCCGCAGCACGGACCCGATCCATTCCCTTGCGGATCTGAGTGGCGTATCCCGCGAATTCCTGTCCAAGCCGGACCGGCGTGGCATCCATGAGATGAGTCCGACCCGACTTGAGCACTCCATCGAACTGCTTCGCCTTCTCGTCCAGGGCATCATGGAGATGCTGGAGCGCCGGTATGAGCTCCTCCTCGATCGCGACGCGCGTCGAAATGTGGATCGCTGTCGGAATCGTATCGTTCGACGACTGACCGAAATTCACGTGATCGTTGGGATGAACCGAACCCTCGCCCTCGAGCAACTGGGTCGCCCGATGTGCGACGACCTCGTTGGTATTCATGTTGGTGGACGTACCCGAGCCGGTCTGGTAGATGTCGAGCACGAACTCCGAATCCCACATCCCGTTCGCAACCTCTTCGGCCGCGGCAGCGATCGCTTCCGCGACGTCTGTGTCGAGATTTCCCAGTTCAGCATTCGTTTGAGCAGCCGATTTCTTGATGAGCCCCATCGCCTGAATGAACCGGCGACCGAAGCGCTGACCGCTGATCGGAAAATTCTCGACAGCGCGCTGAGTCTGGGGACCATACAGGGCCTCGGCCGGCACCTGCATTTCGCCAAGGGAGTCTCTCTCAATGCGATATGCGTCAGTCATGACCTGCGGTTCCTTGGAGCGGGGCAGACGCTCAGGCGTCCTCGTATCCGACGCGGCAAATGTACGCGCAGGGCTCGTGACTTGAAGGGGGGCTGCGACCCCGACTGATCAACGTCAGGGAAGACTCTTCAGCATCTCCCTCATTCGTGCACTCTCCGCGGCCTGCTCTGCCTCGACATGCAGGACGAACCAATCGGCAGCAGCCCCCATCGAGGAGGATTCAGAGTGATCCCGATACACCCGCGCCATCTCGATCGCCCCGCGATGGTGCTCCATCATCGCCTCGAGAAACAGTCGATCGAAGGTGCCGCCCGACGTACCACCGAGTCTCTCGATTCGCTCCGCGGGAAGCATGCCCGGCATGGCATGTTCGGGAGTATCCGGAGCGCCGGACGCGGCCACACCCCGAAGCCATGACTCCATGAAGCGGATCTCTTCCGACTGAGAGATCATGATCCGCTCGGCAAGTCTCCGAACACCCTCGTTGTGTGTCCGGCCTGAGGTGAGGGCAGCCAGTTCGAGAGCCTGCGCGTGATGCAGGATCATGCGGCGCAAAAAGGGCGCCAACATCTTCGCGTCAGGCACGACCATCTCGGGCGACCGAAGTGCAGGTCCGGCCACCGCGAATGCAGCCTCGGGAACACCCCGGTAGCAACCTACCGTGTATGGATATTCGAGTGTCGCATGGTAGTGGTAGCCCATGGGGGGATGCTCATGTCCATGGCACTCATCGAGGTCGTCATTCGTGAGCTCGATTCCCCCGATCCCCTTGTACCCGTAGAGGCCGAAACCATCACGGATGTATCCGGTGAGCCCGGAGTGGCCATCCGACATCGGCTCGGCATCGAGGCGCTCCGGCAGGAAGTGGTAGTGGTAATCACTCATGGCAGGATGACCGCCGAATTCGTCGACGATTTCGTGCGCGACGGCGTCATTTCCACGGGCATCGACGGCGTTGTAGAGCACCACACCGTTGAGCGTCACGCCAATCGCCCCGAGCGACGTGCAGGCAGGCGTCGCGCCCACTACCGGATCGACCGGGAGTCGAAACGTGATGGTCGTGGCGGCCGGGATCCCCGGATTGCGATCGATCGCGCTCAGCAACGGATACGCGGTCATTGGCCAGTCGCCGATCATTCCATCCACAGGAAGGTTGTTCACCGTGATGCTGCGTATGCCTCCAGACTCGGACAGGTTTGCTTGTCCGGGTCCTGGAGCAAAGGAACCGGCCGGGAGAAACGGCTTGGCAAGAAGATTCCACGAGCCGGCAGCCCAATCGATCCATGAGATCCGGGT
>CALHIO010000006.1 GCA_938030915.1 uncultured Gemmatimonadota bacterium | reverse complement strand
TCCCGAAGAACTCCGGTCGATGCTGGCCGACTTCAGGGACGATTTTCCCAACGCTCCCGAGATCGACGACCTCGCGGCGACCGTCGCCGGCGTTCTGCAGTCCCGCGGTGATCCCGAGGGCGCCGCGGCGGTGCTCGACGGTGTGGAGGGGCCCAAGAGCTCGCTGGAGCGGGCGTATCTGCTTCTCGCCGAGGGCGCCATCGAGGAGGGTCGCTCCGCTCTCCTGCTGGCTCTGACGGGGCTGCCGCCATCGGACGCGACGGCCGTCATCCAGTTTGCCGGACTCCTCGGAAGATTGTCCACGCCCGGGGCCGAGGCGCTTGCCGACGCCGGCGTGAAGGCGCACCACGGTCGCCACCGGGAGGCTGCGATGGAACTCGCGGACGCCGCTCAGGAGGTCGAACGGGCCGAAGCGCCCCTGGTGCTCGCCGAAGCTGCCCGAATCGCCGCAGACGGCGACGAAGGTGCCGTGGCGGCGGATATCCGTGCAGTCCTGATCGCCGAGCATCCGGACGCGCCCGAGGTCGCGGAGGCGTCGCTCGCACTCGCTCGTTACCGGGCCCGGACGCCGCGCGGCGTGGAGGAGGCGATTCGTCTCCTCGAGGATCTGATCATGAATCGGCCCAACGCAGCGGTCGTCCCCGATGCGCGTGTGGAGCTACAGCGACTGCGGGATCGGGGCCGATGACGAAGGTGCCGTCCAGGACGCACGTCGTGCGCACGCTCCTTTTGACCCTGATCGTCCTCGGTGTACCGGCCGGGGCGTCGGCCCAGTGGCTTCTGGTCCCGATGGACCGCTCGCAGCAGGACCACCTGAAGGCGTACGGACTTGCGTACTGGACCCTGGAGCAGCAGGAAAAGGCCGAGTGGCTGCTGAACTACCGGGGGGGCTCGTTCCTTCTTCCCAATCGCGAAGACATCCGTCGTGAAGCGGCGTTCCGGGGCGTGAGTATCGAGCCGATGGACGCTTCCGCGGAGGCGCGCATGCGCGCGACGGTCGCGGCGTCGAACATGGAGGCGGTGCCCCTCGAGCGGGCGCCGAGGGTGGCCGTCTACACGCCACCGAACTCAACGCCGTGGGACGACGCCGTCACGATGGCGCTCGAGTATGCCGGAATCGAGTACGAGAAGATCTGGGACGGAGACGTCCTCGACGGGGATCTGTCCGAGTACGAGTGGATCCACCTCCACCACGAAGACTTCACGGGCCAGTACTCGAAGTTCTTTCTGACGTACTCCGGTGCGCCCTGGCTTCAGGAAGAGGTCGCGCGGAATCAGGACATCGCGCGTCAGGGCGGATTCGCCGACGTGCCCGCGCTCAAGAAGCACGTCGCCGCGGCGATCCGGCAGTACGTCGAGGATGGCGGGTTCCTCTTTGCGATGTGCTCCGCGACCGAAACGCTCGAACTGGCGCTCGCGGCCCACAGCGCCGACATCGCAGCCGCGTATTCGGACGGAACGCCACCAGACCCGAATGCGTCGACCCGGATGGACTGGAGCCAGGCGATGGCCTTCACCGACGCGCAGGTCCAGATCGCGCCGTCGGTGAACGCGTTCTCGGACATCGACGGACACCAGGTGAACACGCCGTGGCGCAATGAACTGGGCGTGTACACGCTGTTCGACTTCTCGGCGAAGTTCGATCCTGTCGCGTCGATGCTGACTCAGAACCACGAGGCCGTCCTCGCCGACTTCTATGGCCTGACGACGTCGTTCCGCCAGGATCGCCTCAAGTCCGGCACGATCGTGCTCGCCCAGGAGGGTGATTGGGCCAAGTACGTTCACGGTAGCCTGGGCGAGGGCACCTTCACCTATTTCGGCGGGCACGATCCCGAGGACGCGGAGCATCAGATCGGTGACCCGCAGACGGACCTGGCGCTGCACCCGAACTCGCCTGGGTACCGTCTGATCCTCAACAACGTCCTGTTCCCGGCCGCCAAGAAGCAGAAGCTCAAGACTTGAGTTCGGAGATCCCCGAGGGTTTCCCGATGACGGTCCCCGCGGGGGCCCTGTTCGGGCTGGATGGACTCGACGCGGACGACGATACCCCCGAGGCCTCGTCCGAGGGCACGGGCAAAGACGCGGCCCCCGTCCTCCCGCTTTCCCTGTCCCCCGACGCCCGCGACCGCCTGCGAGCCGAGATCGATCGGGCGGGGGGCAGAGAGGTGTGTTTTCTGGCGGACGTCGACGAACAACGGGTCGTCCGGGCTCCGCGCGCTGTCGCGAGGGGCAACTTCGAGGCGGTTCTGGTCGCTGCGCGGGATGCGAATGAGGGGAGCGTCATGCTCCACAACCATCCGAGCGGTGTCCTCGAGCCCTCGGACGCCGACATGCGCGTCGCGGCCCTGCTGTACGATCAGGGCATCGGCACGGCGATCATCGATAACGAGGCGAACGAGCTCTACGTCGTCGTCGAGCCACCGAAGCCTCGAGAGCGGGTTCTGCTGCGTTCCGAAGAGTTGGACGCTGTACTCGCTCCCGGTGGAGCGCTCTCGAGCCGGTTCGGCGGGTACGAAGACCGCCCGGGTCAGCGCGACATGCTCGCCGCCGTCATCGACCGATTCAACGACGGGGGCATCTCGATCGTCGAGGCCGGCACCGGGACGGGCAAATCCCTCGCCTACCTCCTGCCCGCGGTACGATGGGCCCAGGAGAACGCCGAGCGGACGGTGGTCTCCACGAACACGATCAACCTTCAGGAGCAGCTGGCCGAAAAGGACCTGCCCCTCGTTCAGAGCCTTCTTGGGGATGTGCGCTGGGCCCTCGTGAAGGGACGCGGCAACTACATCTCGATCCGAAGGGCCCAGCTCGCCGCGGAGAGTCAGGGAACGCTCTTCGAGGAGGATCGGACCGACGAGATCCGGGCGCTGCTGGAGTGGATCAATACGACCGAGGATGGCTCGCTGTCGGATCTCGGCTTCCGGCCGTCGGACGATACGTGGGAGGAGGTTCGCAGCGATCCGGATATCTGCCTGCGCGCCCGATGCCCGCATTTTCAGGCCTGCTTCTACCAGACGTCGCGACGGAGGGCGGCCTCCGCGGAGCTGCTGGTGGTCAACCACCACCTGCTGTTCACCGACCTCGCGGTGCGACGAGCGACGGCGAATTACACCCAGGCGGCCGTGTTGCCGGCGTACAAGCGGGTCATTCTGGACGAGGCGCACAACGTGGAGGATGCCGCTACCTCCCATCTGGGGGTCGAGATCACTCGCCGGGGGGTGTACCGCGCTATGTCGCGGCTCGATCGGCGAGGACGGGGAATCCTGACCACGATTCACGAAGCCGTCGGGGGGACGGAGACCGGCAACGAGATTCGTGAACGGCTGGAGAACCGCGTCCGGCCTGCACTCGCGCGTGGCCGCGCCGCGGTGGACGGGCTGCTCGAACGCCTGGAGCCGCTCGCGCCCCCTGGAGAGGGGCCGGTGCGTCTCGGTGAGGACGGGGCGCTCGAGCCAGCCGCCGACGATGACGTCGCGGAACAGCTCCGCACTGTTCTGACTACGCTGGGCAAGCTCCAACGCGAGCTGTCGGAATTGAGGGCCCGCCTCGAGCTGGTGGAGGAATGGCTCGATGCGCTGGAGGGGCGACTCCTCGACCTGCGCTCCGTCGAGCGTCGTCTGTCTGCGACGGTACAGGGATTACGCCTCGTCCTGGCTCCCGGAGACGATGCGCGTGCCTTCGTGCGCTGGATCGAATCGCGGGGAAGGGGGCGGAGCGCAAACCTCGTCCTCGCGGCCGCGCCCATCGAACTCGGTGGCGTACTGCGCGAATCGCTCTTCACTCAGGCCGAGACGACCGTCCTCACCTCGGCGACGCTGACCACCCGACGAAGCTTTTCCTTCCTGCGGGGGCGTCTCGGGATCGAAGCTGCCGTGCTGAGTGACGAGGGAGAGGAGATCGAGGTCGATGAGCGTGTCGTACCGTCGCCCTTCGACTTCGAAGACCAGGCACTGGTCGCGGTCCCGACGGATCTGCCGTCGGCCGGGGGAAGTGATCCCGGCTTCGGAGAGGCGACGCTGGACGTCCTGCACGCCCTGGCCGAGATCACGGACGGCGGCCTGTTCGCACTCTTCACGTCCTACTCGGCGCTGCGGCGGGCCGCTCAGGGCGCCCGGGATCGTGGCTTCGACCAGACGTGGCCCCTTTTCGTGCAGGGTGAGGACGATCGGCACCGGCTGCTGGACCGCTTCGTGGACTCGGGGCAGGGCCTCCTCCTCGGCACGTCCTCGTTCTGGGAGGGGGTCGACGTTCCGGGTGATCCCCTTCGAGGTCTGTTGATCCAGAAGCTGCCGTTCCGCGTCCCGACGGAACCGATCACTGCAGCCCGCATGGAGGCGCTCGAGCGCCAGGGACACGATCCTTTTGCCGGCTTCATGCTACCCCACGCGGCGTTGCGCCTGAAGCAGGGATTCGGCCGGCTCATCCGCGCCCGCACGGACCGGGGCGCGGTCGTGATTCTGGACGATCGGATCGTCACGAAACGTTATGGACGCTACCTCCGGGATTCCCTGCCGCCGGCCCCCTTCATCAAAGGCGCGTGGTCCGACCTCGAACGTCGCGTGCGCGCCTTTTATGGTGTTCCGTGACCCCTTGGATGCTCTGCGGGGCGCTCGTAGATTTCGCCTCGTCGGGCGGTCGGAACGGCCCGATGTCCTCCAGCAACGGCAGAGAAGCGAAATGAAGCGCATCCTCGGCATGGGCGTCGGCGTGATCTACCTCGGGATCGCCTTCGGCGCGCTCACCCGGGCGAACAGTGGCTGGGAGACCGGCTACAGCGACATCGGGTTCTGGTGGACCGTGATCGCGGTCCTGCTGACGATCGCGGCCCTCGGCGCCCTGATCGGCACGTGGATCCATACGCAGGAAGGGAGCCGCTGAATCCGCCGGACGTAGCGAAACCGCCGGAATCACAGTACTTCCAGGGCCGTCCGATATGATCGGACGGCCCTTCTTCATGCCTATGCCTCGACTGCCATCCGTGGCGGCGGGCGCACTCGATACGGAGCCCCGATGAAGAGCATCTCCCCGAGCAAGATCGTCTGTGTTGGCAGGAACTACGCGAAGCACGCCGCGGAACTGGGTGGAGAGGTCCCCGACGAGCCGTTGATCTTCTTCAAGCCACCCTCGTCGATCATTGGTGAAGCGGACTCGATCGTCATGCCAGCCATTTCGAAGCGCGTGGATTTCGAGGGTGAGATCGGGGTGATCATCGGCAAGCAGGGGCGCAACGTCGCGGCCAGCGACGCCTGGGATCACATCGAGGCCCTGGTGCCGGTCAACGACGTAACGGCGCGAGATCTTCAGAGCATCGACGATCAGTGGGCCCGCGCGAAGGGCTTCGACACGTTCTGCGCCGTCGGGACCCCCGTGGCGGTTGGCGACGTCGACCGCGCGAGTCTCGGCGTGATCACACGCGTGAACGGCGAGGTCCTGCAGGAAGGGGATGCCGCGGACATGGTGTTCGACATTCCCACGATCATCGAATACATCACCGGTATCATGACGTTGGAACCGGGCGATCTGGTCGCGACAGGCACCCCTGATGGGGTCGCTCCCCTCAAGGACGGGGACGTCGTGGAGGTCGAGGTGGTAGGCGTGGGTTCGGTCAGGAATCCGGTGATTCAGGGCTGATGCTGAAGACCAACGCGCGCTTCGGCGCGCTTCCCCCGTTTCCGCTTGCCGAGATGAAGGCGATGCGACGCCGAATCGAGGCGGCGGGGGTGGACGTGATCGATCTGGGCGCGGGCGATGCCCCTCTCGACCCACCTCGCACCGCTATTGACAAGTTACGTGAGGCCGCAGGGGATAAGTCACACTCCAGATACGCGTTCCAGTCAGGGTTGATGTCGTTCCGGGACGCGGTCGCCGACTTCATGCAGCGGCGCTTCGGCGTGACGGTGGACCCTGTGACCGAGGTCCTTCCACTGATTGGTTCGAAGGACGGGTTGGCTCATTTGCCCTTCGCCTACATCGGGCCGGGTGACGCGGCCGTGATTCCGGACCCGGGATATCAGGCCTATCTGGGTTCGGTGACTCTGGCAGGTGGGGAGCCGTGGCTCGTGCCGCTTCGGCCCGAGAACGATTTCCTGATTCCCCTCGGGGATCTGCCGTCCGGCGTCGTCGACCGCACCCGGATCCTCTACCTGAACTACCCGAACAACCCGACCACGGCCGTCGCCCCGGATGCGTACTTCGAGGAGGCCATCCGGTTCTGCGCCGAACACGACGTACTCCTTGCCCACGACAACGCGTACTCCGAGTTCGGCTTCAACGGGTATCGGCCGCGAAGCATCCTGGAGTTCGAGGGCGCAAAGGATGTAGCGCTCGAGTTCCACTCCCTCTCCAAGACCTTCAACATGACCGGTTGGCGGATGGGGTGGGCTGTGGGCAACGCCGAGATGATCGGGGCGCTCACGAAGGTGAAGACGTTCATGGACACGGGGCAGTTCATGGCGGTGCAGGCGGCGGGAGCCGCGGCACTGAACGCGGCCGAGGCGTGGGTGCCGGGAAACATCGCCGTCTTCGAGGAGCGACGTGACCGTGCGGCCGCGGCCTTGATGTCGGCGGGGTTCGAGGTCGCGGTGCCGAAAGCAACCATGTACCTCTGGATTCCCGTCCCACGCGGTGAGGCGTCGGAGGCGTTCGCGACGCGGGCACTGGAGCAGGAGGGCGTGATCGTCCTGCCGGGCGCTGCGCTCGGAGAGGGCGGAGAGGGCTTCTTCCGGATCGCACTCACCGTCGATGGTGACCGGCTCGAGGAGGCCGCGCGCCGTCTGGGCCGTGTGGTGGCGTGAGGGGGCGTATCCGGCCTACGGCCTGAGGAACCGGGCTCTGACCCGGGGTTAGCAAATCCATGAGTAATCGGCCCGGACACGATGGATCCACGAGGGACCGGGCCTGGCTGAACAGTCGGGGCCTGGGCTCCACTCGTGTGCGCACCATCGCGTTCGGTGCGTCGATCGCAGTCCATCTCGTCGGCATTCTGATGTACACGGCAGTGTCCGCCATTCTCGCCCCCGACGCGTTCAATCTGCCGATCAACACCGATGCACCGTCGGACCAGGGAACACCCCTGATTCGGCTGATCGACATCCTGCCCGAGGATCTCGATCGTCCCGAGGATCCGGAGGAGCTGGCGGAGATCGAGGCCGGCCAGGCGGACGCGCGCAGGCCCGAGATCCAAGGAATCCGGCTCGGTGAGCTCCTGCCTCCACCGAACAATGCAGCCGAGCGTCTGCGGCCGAACCTGGTCGATGCGCGCCTGTGGGCGGCTCCGCCGCCGGAATTCTTCGAACTCACGATCGAGCAGCGGGAGGAGCTGCTCCTCTCGGAGCGAATCGTCGCCTGGTATGACTCGGTGGCCATCGCTCGGGCGGCCGAGGATCGGCTCACGGATTGGACGTTCACGGATTCGAACGGAGGACGGTGGGGTGTCGCGGACGGCAAGATCTACCTGGGCGACATCGCCCTTCCGCTGCCGCTCAACTTCGGAACGCCCGTCGGTCACCGTGACATCGAAGCCCGTCGCGTCTGGGAGTTCGAAGAGATCGAGCGTCAGAGCCAGCGATATCTCATCGAACAGTCCTGGAAGGAGCGAGCGGCGGCGATCCGTGCTCGGCGAGACCGGGAGCGGGCAGCGGCACGAGGGGACACCACCGGCATTCGCTGAAGGCAGGGAGTGGCGGTAGCACGCGCGCTCGTCCGGGACCGGTACGACGGGGCGATGTCCGTGGCGGCTCGAAACGCCCTGAATCACGGGACGCCGCCGGTTCCGATGGGGGACCGCGACTGACATCTTTCGGTTTCGCCGCCACCGGCGCGGCGTGGCACTCATCGCGCTGAACTCCAGGAAGTCGACGTGAGCAAGGAACTGGCCCCGCGTCTCGATCCACGAGCCATCGAGCCCGCACGCTACAAGGCGTGGCAGGACGGTGGTCACTTCCACGTGCCGGCCTCCGCCGTGCTCGAGGATGGGCGCGAGCCGTACGTGATCGTCATCCCTCCGCCCAACGTCACCGCTGCCCTGCACATGGGGCATGGTCTGAACAACACGGTGCAGGATGTGCTGATTCGCTGGCGGCGCATGCAGGGCCGGGCCACGCTCTGGGTGCCCGGAACCGATCACGCCGGCATCGCCACGCAGAACGTGGTGGAGCGGAAGCTGGCCGGGGAGGGGGTCACCCGGCAGGATCTCGGTCGAGATGCGTTCGTCGCCCGTGTCTGGGACTTCGTCGAGAAGACCGGAGGCACGATCCTCGAGCAGCTCAAGGCGATCGGGGCGTCGTGCGACTGGGAGCGGACCCGCTTCACGCTCGACGACGATCTGGCCCGGGCCGTCCGGGAGGTGTTCGTCTCCCTGTACGAGAAGGATCTGATCTACCGGGGCGAGTACATCATCAACTGGTGCCCTCGGTGCCTGACGGCGCTCTCGAACGAGGAGGCCGAGGGCGAGGAGACCGAGGGGCGACTCTGGCATCTGCGCTACCCGCTTCCCGAGTCGACGTGGGAGGCTGCGAAGGCCGCTTCCGAGGCCGGCGCGGAGGCGATCGGGCAGTTCGAGGACGGCGGGTGGTATCTCACCGTCTCGACGACCCGTCCCGAGACGATGCTGGGGGACACGGGTGTAGCCGTGCACCCGAGTGACGAGCGTTACAAGGCGTTGGTGGGCTCGGACGTGGAACTCCCGCTCACGGGCCGGACGATCCCGATCGTGGCGGATCGACACGTGGACCCCGAGTTCGGGTCCGGTATGGTCAAGGTGACGCCCGCGCACGACAAGAACGATTTCGACATCGCGGGTCGCACGGGCCTCGACATCCTCGACGTCATGACGCCGGATGCGCACATGAGCGACGGGGCGCCTGAGGCGTTCCGTGGGATGGAGCGCTTCGAGGCCCGCAAGGCGGTGCTCGCGGCGCTGGATGCCGACGGGCTGATGGCCGGCCAGGACGCGCACACGCACGCGGTCCCACATTGCTACCGGTGCAGCACCGTCGTCGAGCCACGCCTGTCGGAGCAGTGGTTCGTGAGCATGAAGCCGTTGGCGGAGCCCGCGCTGGCCGCGTCGCAGGACGGCACGATCACCTTCACGCCGCCTCACTGGAAGCGTGTGTACGAGCACTGGATGGAGAACATCCAGGACTGGTGTATCTCGCGTCAGCTCTGGTGGGGCCACCGGATTCCGGTGTGGTACTGCGACTGCGGTGAGGAGATCGTCGCACGCGAGGACCCCACGGAATGCCCCCGATGTGGAAGCGGCACGCTGCAGCAGGATCCGGACGTCCTCGACACCTGGTTCAGCTCCCAGTTGTGGCCGTTCTCCGTCTTCGGATGGCCTGACGAGACGGATGACCTTCAGGCCTTCTACCCGGGGCACACGATGGTCACCGCCCCGGAGATCCTGTTCTTCTGGGTGGCC
>CALHIO010000005.1 GCA_938030915.1 uncultured Gemmatimonadota bacterium | reverse complement strand
CTCATGCTCCTCGATATCGAGATCGACGGCCGCATGCGGCAGGTCGTCGTTCAGGCCCCGAAGAACGGCTTCTTTTACGTGATTGATCGCGTCACCGGTGAGTTCATCTCTGCCGAGCCGTTCGCGGACGACGTCACGTGGGCGACCGGAATCGACCCCGATACGGGTCGGCCGATCGAGACACCGGAGGCCCGGTATGGCCAGACAGGGCAGGGTGTCTATCTCGCTCCCGGGCCGACGGGCGCCCACAACTGGCCGCCCATGGCGTTCAACCAGGAGACCGGGCTCGTCTATCTCCCGGCGAAGAACAACAATTTCTTCTACGCGATGACCGAGAGCCTCGAGTACACGAAGGGGGCGTGGAATACGGGGACCATCTTCCGCGGGGGGGAGCGGCCTGCCCGTCCAGAGATCCAGGGCCCGACGACGTTCTTCCTGGCGTGGGACCCGGCCGAGAATCGTGAGGTCTGGCGGGTGGAGTCCCGGGGAGAGAACGGAGGAACCCTGTCGACGGCGGGGAATCTCGTGTTCTGGGGTAGTGGGGACCGGATGATTGCGTTCGATGCCCGGTCCGGAGAGGACGTCTGGTCGGCCGAGGTCGGCCGGGGTACGTCGTCCCCGATGACGTATGCCATCGATGGGCGTCAGTACATCACGATCCTCGGTGGACGCGCGATACGAGGCACCCGTCCCGACGCGGACGCGCCGACGGTGTGGACCTTCTCGTTGGGCGTGTCGGGGAACTGACTCCACCCGAAGCTCCGGTGGATCCCCGCGACCGATGCGTCCACGGTGCACCCCCAGACGTCTCCGCATCGTCTGAAACACCGTAGCGGGGGTTCACGTAGAACCCGGTGACGACACGAGGCAGGAGGGCCGGACATGTTGATGATGCGATTCGCGGGTGGCGTGACGGTTGCCGGCATCCTGGGCTTCATCATCGTGGAAGTGCTCAAGATCCTGATGGTGCCGATCACCGCGTGGGTGATGGGTCTGTTGGCCATGGTCCTGAAGATCCTTCTGATCTCATTGGCCGCCGCTACCGCCATCGGCGTGGGCGTCTTCTTCTACAGGCGATCTCAGCAGGCCGGCGACGAGTTCTAGCACTTCCTGCTCAACTCTACAGGCGCGTTATTTGTCATCCTAGTCGATGTCCCTGGCTGAAGTCACCCGCCCCTGTCCGAAGACGACTGTTTTGAAAAGACGAGTTCAGGTCCGTCGCGCGCGGACCTTTGCCGCTGTGCTCATCGCGTCGGGATGTGCGGCGATGGGCGCTACGGCGCAGGACGGTGACCAGTCCGTCCCGACCGCTGGACTGTTCGCCGGCGACTCCGTGCGCGTGAACGGCTCCGTCGTGGGACGGGTCCTCTCGGTCGAAGGCAACTTCTTCACATTGCTCAGTCGTGGTAAGCCGGTGTGCAGAGCCGGTGAGATGCACGGCGATGCCCCGATCTGTGATCCTGCGCCGATGCAACGGGAGACACTGGCCCTCGACGAGGTGACGCTGGAACGCCGAGCGACCAAAGGCAGCCCGGGCCTGTTCATGCTCGGCGGCGCGGTACTCGGAGGAGCAGCGTTCTCTGCGCTCGGCTATGCGATCGGTCCCTCGGTCGGATTCGGGAAGGTCGACGCGTGCTCCGCGGTTGAAAGCAACACGTACTGTGTGAACCCGTTGTCACGGGAGGAACTCGAGGCTCGGCAGGAGGCAAGAGATCAGCGCCGGGGTGCCATCTTCTTCGGCGTGATCGGGGGTACCTTCTCCGCGATCTTGGCTCGGACGCTCTCGGTCGGTTGGGTGCAGATCGATCCGACGATGCCTGTGCGTGCGGACGAGGGTTGGGGGATGTCCTTCACTCTGCCGACGAAGTGACCCCGGACCCGCGGGCGACGAGGTAGCGAGCGCCTAGATCCGGGAAGCGATCAGTCACGTCCTCGATCGTCGTGAATCCCGAGCCTCTCAGACCTCGTTCGATCTCATCCGAGCTCCAGAGCCTGAGCCGGAAGCTGTCCCGATATTCGATCGGTCCGCCCGGAGTGCGCAGAACGGTATGTTCGCGGTATTCGTGGATCCCGGGATCGACCTCGTCCATCGAGACAGTTCGGATGAGGTCTCCGCTTTCGATCTCCATCGACTCGAAGATCTCGGGCTGGGGTGCGTCTAGAAGGAAGGGTCCTCCGGCGGGCATTGCTTCGAACGCTGCACGAAATGTGGAACGCAGCTCGTTTTCGGTCAGGCAGTATGCGACGACGGTGAAGACGCAAAGAACGAGATCGACAGGGCCGATGGGGCCGGGTTCGGATATCGCAGCACGTACGGGTTCGATCCGACCTGCAACCTCCGGGTCGAGCGCCGAGGAGGATCGCTGCAACACGGCCAGCATCCGTTCCGATCGGTCGACCGCGATGACCCGGCGGCCCGACCGGGCGAGCGGAAGGGCCATCCGACCGGCGCCGGCACCCAGGTCCAGGATCGTCGCGTCCGCCGGGACCAGGCGGTCGACTTCGGCTAGAGTGCTCGAGGTCATCTGCTCGTACAATTCACCGAAGGTGAGCGCCATGACCGACTCGTAATGATCAGCCCAGGGATCGTGGGGCATCGCGGGGAGCTGAGGTGACATGCGGGCAAGGTGGATGGGTAGTCGTCTTGGCTCAATGCGCGGCGTATCGTTCACCATGTTCGCGCCTCGACGTCGTCCTGTGGTCAGCCCGATGATCGGGCTGTTCGTCGCATTGCTGGTCGCGACGGGCACACCTGGTGTGCCACCCGCCCTTGCCGCACAAGAGGCCCCCGTCGCGATCACCTTCCTCGACGTCGGTCAGGGGGACGCGATCGTGATCCGGGCTCCCGATGGTCGCTTTGCGATGATCGATGCGGGCCGGGGATCCCCGCTCCGGCAGCTCACTCGCCTCGGGGTAGGTGAACTGGCCCTTCTGATCGCGACGCACGCCCACGTCGACCACATCGGTGGTCTGGATGACGTGCTGACGGCGCGCCCTGTCGATACGTATCTCGACAACGGGACACCACACACGACGAGGACGTACCTCGAGCTCATGGCACACGTCGAGCGGCTGGACGTCCGCTACCTGCAGGCCGTTCCTCGCAGCCTTCTGCTCGGCGGTGTTTCTCTGGAGATCCTCCCGCTTCCTTCCACCACCGAGCAGCAGAACGACCGATCCGTCGGCGTCATGCTTCGATACGGGGACTTTTCAGCACTTCTGACCGGGGACTCGGAGCGGGAGGAGCTGGACTTCTGGCTGGATGGTGGGCTGATCGAGGAGGTAACCCTGCTCAAGGCCGCCCACCACGGGGCCTCGAACGGCTTCACCTATCCCTTTCTCGATGCGGCGGAGCCCGAGCTGGTCGTCATTTCCGTCGGCGAGGGGAATTCGTACGACCATCCCCGACCGGAAGCTCTCGCCGCGTATACGTCCTATGCGCATCGGGTCCTTCGGACGGACCGTGACGGGACCGTCACCGTGTTCGGGTACTCGGATGGCCGGTATGACGTGGTGCTCGGGGAGGATCCCTATGACGAACTGAACCGGTCGGACTCCGGTGCTGGTTCCGACAGGTACGTCGATGTGGGTACGAGCGCGTCGGATGGTGAGAATGCTGCAGGTCTCGGGGCTCTACTGGCCCTTGCCGTTCACGCCGACGCCCGCGGCGACGACGCGGACAACCTCAACGACGAGTACGTGGTCATCGAGAATCTGAGCCGTACGAGAATCGGCATCGGCCTGTGGCGCCTGTGCGACCTCTCGAGTCGCTGCTTCCGCTTCCCACCGGGGTCCAGCATCGCCCCGGGTCGGCGCGTGGTGGTCTATACAGGGTACGGTTCGACCGACGGCGTATCTTTCTTCATGAACAATGGACGACCCGTCTGGAACAACAACGGAGACGAGGCCACCCTCCTCGATACGGGTGGCCATGTAATCTTGAGGCACGTGTATGAAGAAGAGTGACCCGGAGGTGTGGATGGTCGACTCGATCGAGGACGGTGTCGCACTTCTGGTCGAGATGAGCGACGAGGAGGAGCCGGCGCTGATCGAGATGGCTGCCGACCTGCTCGGAGATTCTGCGGTCGAGGGGGCTGTGCTCGTGGTCCCACTGGGCGAGGTCGGTGAGCCGCTTTGGGGTGAGGCGGAGCGCGATGCCGAGACGGAAGCGAACGTGCGCGACGAGGCCGAGCGCATGCTGAAGGAGCTTCGAACGCGAGATCCCGGCGGCGACGTCGTCCTCTGATCGGACGCCTGTAGCCTCCTTAGGTTCGCGCGATTACGCGGCGGGACGCCGCACGGCTTCCACGGCGCGCCAGACTTCAGAGTGGATGTGGTCCTCGCCGATCGCCGCGACGACGCCACTGACCGACAGTGCGTCCAGGAGTGGCCCCTTGGTGCCTGCGATCCGGAGGTCTCCACCGCGTCGCCGGATCTCATCGATCAGCTCGTGCAGTAGGTGCATACCCGTCGAGTCGGTGCGGTTCATCGGATACGCGTCGAGCACGAGTGTGAAGCCAGGTTCGAGATGGCGCACGGCTTCACGCACCGCATCACGAAACGCTTCCGCGTTGCCATAGAAAAGTGAGGCGTCCATGCGGACGACTGCGATGTCCGGCTCGATGACGACCTCAGGATTTCTGAGGACGTTCCGGTACTGATTCGAGTCGGGCATCCGCCCAAGAACCGCGATATGCGGCGTGGCGATCTGGTGGAGGACGACCATGACCGAAAGAGCTGCCCCGGTCAGGATTCCCTCCTCGATACCGAAAGCCAACGTGGCCACGAAGGTCGTCAGCATGAGCGCGAAATCTCGACGGTCGACCGTCCAGAGCATCCTGGCGGTCCGCACGTCCACCAGCCCTGCCACGGCCGCGACGATGACCGCGGCCAGGATCGCCTTCGGCAGGTGATAGAAGAGCGGAGTCAGGAAGAGGAGCGTGACCCCGATCACCGCCACGCTGGCCAGGGAGGAGAGCTGTGACCGTGCGCCCGCCTGTGCATTGACTGCGGTGCGCGAAAAGCCCCCGGTGACGGGGAAGGAGTGAAAGAGCGATCCGGCGATGTTCGCCGCTCCGAGCGCCTTCAGCTCCTGATTCGCGTCGAGGTCGTATCGCTTCCGTGACGCGTACACCTTTGCCACGGCGATCGACTCCATGAAGCCGACGAGGGCGATCGCCAGGGCGATCGGAAGCAAGGCGGTCACGTCGGTGAGGAGGAGCACGACATCCGCGACCGGCGGCAGACCGGCGACCCCGATGCCGGGGGCCGCCGGAGCCGGAAGACCCGTCGGAATGTCACCCACGATCGCGACGCCTTCTGCGCCGAGTGCGAACCCCCACGACGCAAGTGTTCCGACGGCGACCACGATCATCGGCGCGGGGAGCTTTGGAGCCCAGCGCCGAAGACCGAGCCCGGCGAGGATGGCACCGCCACCCAGAAGAAGGGTGGGCACGTGCATCGCCCCGGGCTGTCGAAGCACGTCGGCGAGCATCTCGTGGACGGCCCCTTTCGTAATCGCGAGCCCGGTCAGCCCTCCGAGCTGGCTCATGCCGATGATGATGGCGGCGGCCGACGTGAATCCCGCGAGAACCGGATGCGAGAGAAGATTCACGAGGAAGCCGGCACGAAGGACACCCATCGCCATCTGGATGATCCCGGTGAGCAGCGACAGCATCACGGCGAGCGCCAGGTATCGATCCGCGTCGCCGCCCGCGAGGCCTCCGACCCCATTCGCCACGAGAAGCGCGACCATCGCGACCGGCCCGACGGCCAGTTGGCGGGACGTACCCAGAAGAGCGTAGACGATCAGTGGGGCCAGTGCGGCGTAGAGCCCGTAGACCGGTGGCAGCCCGGCGATCAGGGCGTAGGCCATTCCCTGCGGAATGAGCATGACACCGACCGTGACGCCGGCGGCGAGGTCACGATTGAAATCCGCTCGTTCGTATGTGAGGAGTGATTGGCCGAGCGGAAGCCGATACAGCAGGGCGGGGAGCCGGCGGCTTCCGACTCCCTCGCCCGGTTCTACCGACCGTCCGGTCAAGCGACCTCCGGAGCCTTCGCGATGTGAGAGAGCCCAGCCCAGGAGGAGAAGAGTCCATCGACCCACGTCACGTGGTGGCCTGCCCTCGCGAGCAGTGCCGCCGCGGCCGAGGCACGGTTACCTGTTCGACAGTAGACCAGGACGGGCTTGTTCAGGGGTACGTCGTCCAGTCGTGATGCCAGTTGGGTGTGAGCGATGTTTATCGCACCGGGGATGTGCGCCCCGCCGAATTCAGCCGCGCCCCGCACATCCAGGACAGTCCACTTCTGGGTATCGATCTCGACAGGCAGATTTGCAAAGTCGATTCGCGGGATGGTCTCGGTCTTGAGATCGGAGTCCACCAGGGTCGACGGGGGCGCGAAGCCCACGATCCTGTCGTATCCGATCCGGACGAGGGTGCGAACCGCGAGGTCGACATCGGCCGGCTCCGCGATCAGGTAGATGTCCGTCGACGGGTCGACGTACGAACCGACGATCATGGGGAAATTGATCCCCAGCGGTGCGTGGAGGGAGCTGTCTATGTGGCCGTGCATGAAGCCTTTTCGGTCGCTTCGGGTGTCGACGATGACGGCGCGGTCGGTGGAACCCCGCCCGACGAGCTCTTCGATCCCGAGCAGCTCGGGGGTCGGTAGATCGCCCAGGACGGGGACTCCGTTCTTGTTCAGGTCCTTCATGCGCGCGAAGTACAGCGGGGGCTCCGGTTGTCCGTCGAGGATCGAACCAACGAAGCGGTCCTCGTCATCGAAGCCGAGGCCGGCGTTGAACCTTCGTTCGTACCCGACGGTCGACATTGGCACCGCGCCGAGCGCCTTTCCGCAGGCACTTCCGGCACCATGCCCTGGCCACACCTGGAGGTGATCTTCCAGCGCGAGGAAGCGTTTGGTCGACTCGAAGAGGCGTCGAGCCGAAGGCTCACGGGCACCACTCATGCCGGCCGCAGTCTCCAGCAAATCGGGACGTCCCAGGTCACCGACGAAGACGAAATCGCCCGATGCGATCCCGATGGGCTCGCTCGCCCCGCCCCCCAAGTCCGTCACCAGGAAGCTCAAATGCTCCGGAGTGTGTCCAGGCGTGTGCAACGCCTGAACCCGGATGTTGCCGATCATGAACTCGTCTTTGTCCTTGAGGAGGTGGACGTCGTAGTCCGAGTCCCTGGCCCAGTTGTACTTCCATCCCTCGTCACCCTCGTCCGAGACGTAAAGCTTCACGTCATGCTGCTCGGCGAACTCCCGGAGCCCGGAGAGGAAGTCGGCGTGAATGTGTGTTTCGGTCGCCGCGACGATCCGCAGGCCTTCCTCACTCGCGATCCGGACGTAGCGATCAATGTCGCGTTCGGGATCGATGACGAGGGCTTCTCCCGTGCGCTGACAGCCGAGTACGTAGGCGTACTGGGCCAGCTCCGGGTCGAAAATCTGACGAAAGAACATGAACGTGGGTCTCCCTGAAATCAGCTGTGAGGCAGGCGGTGGCGGATCGCGCCGTACACCCAGACGCCTGCGAGCGCACTGAGGAAGGCGGCGGCGATGACTGTGACGCCGTTGCCGAAGAGGACGTAGATGGGCCCAGGGCAGGCGCCGAGAAGGCCCCAACCCAGCCCGAATGCGGTGCCCCCCAGCCAGTACTGCCAACCGGGCGCTTTGAACGAGTCGTTCGGGATCTCCATCGGTCGGTTCGTGAGCGGGCGTGCGTCGAACCGCTTGATCAGCTGTACGCCTATGGCACCCACGGCGACCGCCGATCCGATGATCCCATACATGTGAAATGACTGGAATCGGAACATCTCCTGAATGCGGAACCACGAGACGATTCCGGATCGCGTGAACACGATACCGAGCGCGATTCCGACCAGGAGGTAGGGCCACAGACGCTCTGGCTTCATGGCCATCGAGACGGTCTGGCCGGTATCCTGATCCTGATTCGGGGCGTCCATCAGAACCCACCTCCCAGGATCAGGGGGAGAAGCACGTGCGTGGACAGCAGGCCTCCCGCGAAGAAGCCGAGCACGGCCACGAGCGAGGTCACGCGCAGGATGGAGAGGCCCGAAATTGCATGGCCGGACGTGCAGCCGTTGGCGTAGCGGGTCCCGAAGCCGACCAGGAAGCCACCGACGATGATCATCACGAAACCCGGAACGGTCGTCAGGCCGCCCCACGTGAAGATTTCCGACGGGACGAGTCCGTCCACGCTGGTAATGCCGAGTGCGGCCAGATCCGCCTGGGTGGCTGCGGAGATGGGCTGGCTTTCGGTCGTCGTCCGGCCGGCTAGAAAGCCTCCGATCATCAGTCCGACCGCCATGGTGAGCCGCCATGCCCCCCGGGTCCACCACGAATACTGGAAGTATTCGATGTCCCGTGGGAAGGTGGCGGAGCAGACGTCGCGAAAGGTCGAAGAGACCCCCCATTTGCGCCCCGCGTAGAGGAAGACGATGGGGACCGTAAGCCCGATCAGTGGACCCGCTACGTACCAGGGCCATGGTCCAGTAAGGAAGTCCGTCATCGTGGACCGTCGGCTCTCGAGGTGTGAGGTGTTGAAGAGGGGGGGGCGCTGCTGGCGAGCATCTCGCTGTGCTGTGCAGCCTGTTCTTCCAGGCGGCCACACATGATCTGGCAGAGCACTTCTACAGACGGGTCGGCGATCGTGTAGAACGCGTACAGTCCGGCCTTGCGGCGATCTACATAGCCGGCTGCCCGCAGCACACGGAGGTGCTTCGACACGTTGGCCTGGTTCAGTCCGGTTTCTTTCACGAGATCCGACACTGTCAGCTCTCCGCCCATCAGAGTATTCAGGATGCGCAGGCGAGCGGGTTCCGCGAGCACGCGGAACCGGTCGGCGATGAGGTCGATAACCTCGGGAGGGAGTTGCTTCGACATGACACCAAGGGGGCATAAGGGAAACTGAATGCCCATATGGTAATACAGTTGAGTAAGCTTTGGAACCCCGAGGCCGTCGGGGCTGAGAAGGCACGGTTTGCCGGCGACGCCTCCGTCGAACCATCGTGTCCGCTACTGCCGGACCCTTACCTGGTGATGCTTTCGATGTCGAAACGCCGTCCTTCGCTTCTCGTCGCTCCTATCCTCCTGGTCATGCAGCTGGCTTCAGGGGCTTCCGTCGCCTCGGGTCAGATTCGGGCAACTGTCTCGGAAGAGCGGCGCACGCTTCCCACGTACGCGTTCTCAGAGCCCAACCCACTCCCCATTCTGACGCAGGACACCCGGCTCTATCCGTACCACCGCTTCGAGGGGTATGCCCACGAGGCGGAGCCCCGAGAGTGGACGGTGGTTACGCTCGAGAACCCATGGATCGAGGTGTGGGTGCTACCGGAGGTCGGGGGGAAGGTGTGGGGGGCGCGGGTCAAGGCGACCGGGCATGAGTTCATCTACCGCAACGAGGTGATGAAATTCCGGAACATCGCCTTGCGCGGGCCGTGGACCTCGGGTGGCATCGAGTTCAACTTCGGCGTGATCGGGCACACCCCCGCGACCGCGACCCCCGTCGAGTACCTGACCCGGGAGAACGACGACGGAAGTGTGAGTGTCTTCGTCGGTGCGATGGACCTCCCGTCCCGAACACGCTGGAGGGTCGAGATACGACTACCCGCGGACCGGGCGTATTTCGAGACTCATGCGCAGTGGCAAAACCCGACGATCCTCGAGCATCCCTACTACAACTGGATGACGGGTGCCGCGTTCGCGCAGGACGATCTGGTGCTCTCCATCCCGGGGGAGGCCTATCTCGAACACCCCGGCGCTGAACGTCGTTGGCCGGTGGACGCGGCGGGCCGCCTCCTCCCTGTGTACGACGAGAACCGATTCGGGGGAAACAAGTCGTATCACGTCGTGGGTTCGTATCAGGACTTCTTCGGGGGCTACTACGAGGACGACGACTACGGCTTCGGGCATTGGGGGCGGTATGAGGACATTCCTGGCCAGAAGCTCTGGCTGTGGGCGTTGTCCCGGCAGGGCGGCATATGGGAGGATCTGCTCACCGACACCGACGGACAGTATGTCGAGTTTCAAGCGGGCCGCCTGCTCGTTCAGTATTCGCCCACGGGTGAGATCAATCCGATCTCCGAGGTCGGTTTCGAGCCGGGTGCGTCCGATCGGTGGTCGGAGACATGGTTTCCCGTGGAAGGGCTGGGCGGGCTGACCGAGGCGTCCAAGGAGGGTGCGCTGTTCGTGGAGCGCGGGCAGGAAGACGTGACGATTCGCGCGCACGCGTTCGTGAAGGGAATCGACACGCTGCGCGTGATGGTCGGGCAAGACACCGTCCTCGCTGCGGCAACCGAGTTCGAAGTCCTCGAGCCCGTCTCTTGGACTGTCGATGTCTCCCCCGGGAAGGACGTCACGGTGTCGCTGCCCGGTCTCGGACTTCGGTACGACACGGATCCGGCGGCAACGAAGCTCGATCGCCCGTTCACGACGCCGACGGAGGCGATGCCCTCGATTCCGTGGGCGGATCGTTCGGCCGAGGCAGCCTCCGAGCTGGTCCAGGGGCGGCGTCTGCCCGAGGCGCGTGCCGCGTACGAGGCGGTACTCGACGTGGAGCCCTGGCACCGGGACGCGCTGCTCGGCCTCGCCGACCTCGAGTACCGCCGTGCGCGTTACGCCGAGGGACTCGCTCTCGTCCGCCGTGCGTTACAACTCGATGCGTACGATGCCGAGGCGAATTTCATCGCGGGGAATCTCTATGCGGCGGAGGGCGACGATCTGAACGCCCGTGAGACGTACGGGTGGGCATCCCGCTCGACTGCGTATCGGTCGGTCGCGTATCAGCAGCTTGCTGCACTCGATCTTCGATCCGGTCGGATCGACGACGCGCTACGGTACGCGAGGCTCGCCCTCGACTATGATGCGTATGCGCTTCCGGGGCTTCACGCGTCCGCCGTGATCGCCCGCTCGCAGGGAGATGACCGGGCCTGGACCAGGGTGCTGGAACGGATCTCGGACATCGACCCGATGTCGCACGTGCCGACGGTTGAGCGGTGGCTGAAGGATGGTTCGTCCCCGGGCGGCGCGCGCGCGCTGCAGGCGCGGTTGCGGGGTGAGTACCCGGGTCAGGAGATCCTCGAGCTGGGCCTGACTTACGCCGCGTTCGGACGCATTGGCGATGCACTCTCCGTGATGGCGCTGGCGGAGGGCACTGTGGCCGAGCCACTCGCCCGCGCGTGGCGTGCTCATGCGGTGGGAGACGCGGCGGCCCTCGGTGAGGACGTCCCCGTCGAATTCGTCTTTCCGTTCCGCAGGGAAATGGTGCCGGTGCTGGCATGGGCGTCGTCCGTGTCGGACCATTGGGGCTGGTCGTATCTCCACGCCCTGGTGCTGGCGGCCCGGGATCGCATCGACGAGGCCGGACCGGTGCTCAGAAGCCTCGGTGACGCGCCCGACTACGCGCCACTTTTTACGACACGGGCCCTGCTCGCGGGTGCGCACGCCCAGGATCGGGAGGAGGACCTCCGCCGGGCGATCGAGCTCGATCCGACGGAACGTCTTCTCAGGATTCCGCTGGTCCAGCAGCTACAGCGTGAGCGACGTTGGGAGACGGCACTCGAGGTGTCCGGCAGCGCCTTGGACGCCTTCCCCGACGACTTCGATCTTGCCCTCCTCCACGTCCGGAGTCTCAACGAAGTGGGTGGATACGAAGAGTCACTCCGGATCATGGAGGAGATTCGTGTACTTCCTTCGGAGCACTCCTCGGAGGCGCAGGGTCTCTTCTCGCGTGCGCACCTCATGGCCGGACTGGCCGCGCTCGATCGTGGTGATGCAGACGCGGCCGGAAGCCACTTCGAGGCGGCCATGACGTGGCCCGAACGCCTCGGTCAGGGCAGGCCGTACGAGCCGGAGGAACGCCTCGCGCGGTTCCTCCTCGGATTGGCGAGGGCCGATGCGGGAGACGGTGAAGCGGCCGCCGAGGCATGGATGGCTGTCGTGGAGGCGACTCCGCCCGCAGGCTTCCGTGGCGGCAACGTCACGCGTCTCGACCTGTTGGGGGCGTTGGCTCTGGAGCGACTCGGCCGACGTTCGGTGTTGAGCGACTTCGGGAACGGACAGGAAGGTGCCATGGCTCGACTCGTGCACATCGTTCGAACGGGTGCCCGAACCGATACGTCCGTGGCCTATGCGCTGGAGGCCGCGTCGGACGGGATGCACGATGTGTTCAGTGACGTCGAGGGACGACTCCTGAGGCATGCATTCGCGGCTTCCGCTCGGCGGTAACCCTACCGGCTGCCCCGCCGCGGGAGCACGTCGTCTGCGATCGCGGCATGGTAGACGAAGACGGCCATGATGACGGCGTTCTTCCGGAGATGGTCCAGTGGGATCGTGTCGAAGAAGTCGAGATTCGTGTGGCCGCCGGTGCCGCCGACGCGGGCCTGGAGGAACTGAAACGCCGGAAGGCCGACGTCGTCGAAGGGCACGTGGTCGGTGCTGCCGACCCCCTGCGGTGAGATCGTCGTCATACCCATGTCACGCAGGGGCTCCATCCAGGCGGAGAACGGCGCTCGGACGTGCTCGTTGCCCTGCAGCCAGATCCCTCGGTACTCGCCTGGCCCGTAGTCCTGGTTGAAGTACACGGAAAAGCGATCGTAGTCCTCCTTCGTTCCAACCGAGGGATCGCCCGGGTCGCCGAAGTGCTCACGAACGTAGGCCCGCGACCCCCAGAGGCCCTGTTCTTCTCCGGACCAGAGCGCGATGCGGATGGTTCGCCTCGGTGTGGCGCCGACCGCCTTGAGAATGCGCATCGCCTCGAGCATGACCGCGACACCCGACGTGTTGTCCGATGCATTCGGACTGGCGTGCCACGTGTCGAAGTGCGCACCGAGCATGACGATCTCGTCCGCCCGGTCGGTCCCGCGAATCTCTCCAACCACGTTGTGCGCCTGCGTCACCTCCTCACCATGTCGGTTCCGTACTTCGACCTCGACCTCGACAGGGATACCGCGGGCCGCGATGCGATACATCCGGTTGTAGTGCTCGGGGGTGATGGCGATCACGGGAACCGAGCCGAGCGTCTCTGTCCGCGCCCAGCGATCGATCTTCGCACCGGCACGCGCAAAGCCACGGACCGCCCCTGGCCAGCCGCTGCTCGACTCGAGGACGGCGGTAACCCCTTCCTCGACGTAGAACGCCAGCTTCTCGGCGGCGGTCAGGACCTCGGGGTTGGTCGGGGCCGGGGGATAGAGGCGGGAGAAGTACGGGTCGGGGCCGGGAGGCGGGACGATCACGTCCTGCTCGAGGGCGCGCAGCTCTTCATCCGTTCGACGAGGTGTCCCGGTCTCGAAGCGGCGTTGATCGACGACGGCAGGCGGCGTCGAGAGTACGGCCATGCCCCGGAGCGTGCCGCGATACCGCTCGAGGTCGGCGCGCGTGTGAACGTCGCCGATCATCACGGGAATCTGCTGCTTCCCGTTCGTTCCGGGTGTGTGCGCAATCGGATACCCGACCATCGGGGAGTAGTCCGGTTCGAGCATGTGCAGGGAGACATACTCGTTGTCCCAGCTCACCCCGTAGTCCATGAACGGCTCGCGAGCGACGTTCTCGAGCCCCATGCGCTGCATCTCCCCGACGACCCATTCCTGCGCCCGGAGCATGTCGTCCGAGTTCGTGAGCCGTGCGCCGATCACGTCCGTCATGTAGGAGAAGGTGTTCGGCAGTTCGGACCGCTGGAGTCCTTCTTCGCGGATCTTGGCGATCATGTCGAAGTCGACCGGCCAGCGGGGGTCCTGGGCGGTGG
>CALHIO010000004.1 GCA_938030915.1 uncultured Gemmatimonadota bacterium | reverse complement strand
GACGTTTCCGTGGCGGTATGCTCCCTCCGTCACGAGGAGCAACTGGGTCCCCGTGGGCCTCCCCGCGATCCGGAGCTCGAGCGAGCCACTCCCGGCGTACAGCCATCCCTGACTCTGCTCGTCCTCGGCGAGGAACACCCGAGCCTCAACGCCAGGTGAGAAGGCCGCCCGTCGACCGAGCGAAAATCTCAAGCTTCCGCCGACCATGCCCAGCTGCTGAGCCGGTTGGGTCTGGACCTGAGATGTCGACTCCGTACCCACGGGCGCGCCCTGTTGCCGCAGGTAGGCGATACCGTATAGCAGACCGCTGTGGGAGCGGCCCAGCGGGAACCCGTACGACAACTGGGCATCGAAGCGGCCGCCAGCCCGAAAGATCTCGAGCCCGCCGGATTCATCGCCCGAGTACTCCGTGTACCCGACGACCGCGCCCAGAGACGCTGCGTCACCGACGTCTCGATCGAGAGCGAACCGCGCACTGAGCTGATCTCCGGGACGGTACCCCACGATGAACTCCTGCAGCGGATCGTACGGTTGAGCGGCACGGTACGAACCCACCAGGGCAACGCCCCACGAGCCGAGTTGTCTGAGGAACTGCATCTCGCCGCCCAACGATGTTCCGCTTCCCCACGACTTCACGGGGAAGGGCAGCAGCTCAGTCGCCACCACCCCACCGATCAGGGCTTCGTCGAGCGTGAGCGCATAACGACCGGACGCTACGTTCGCTACGGCGGAGATCGCGAAATCATCACCGAAGGGCATAAGAGAGAGGATGACTTCCGTATCGGTCACACCCTCAAGAACCACCGTGCTCCCGTCCCCGCCTTCTGCGATCCCGCGGGCGTATGCCGTCCGGGCTGAGATCGATGCCCATGGCCCCAGACCGAAGCCCAGGGTCACGGGGGTCGCGGCCACGGAGATATTGGACAGGCCGGCGATATCGGGCTTCTCAAACGAGTACGTGTCGATCTGATGGCCGATAAGTAC
Organism: uncultured Gemmatimonadota bacterium; assembly: GCA_938030915.1. GTDB lineage: Bacteria > Gemmatimonadota > Gemmatimonadetes > Longimicrobiales > Gaopeijiaceae > UBA2589. Next base: position 5,869 of record CALHIO010000004.1, on the reverse strand, counting down.
CGATTGACCACGAAGCGGATGACCCTCTGCGGCCACGGCCATCATGAGCGTGAGGAGCAGCATCGCGCGCCGTGGGCCCACGGTAGCCGGCTGTTCGGTAGATGGCGTCAGGGGGCTCACTGGAAGACCCCTCCCGGCGGACGGAACGTCAACTCGAGAAGAATGACCTGCCCCACCCGGTCCAACCCCAATGCCTCCGCGACCGTCGCCCGATCCTCGGGCTTCAGGCGCCGGAGAATCCTGCGACGCATCACCGTGGGAGCCGATCGGATCAGTCGTACGGCTTCCCGGCGACTGCGGACCTGACGCGCCAACGAGGGCATGCTGCGCAAAGTAGCCACCGCAGCAGGGCGACTCCTCACTCGAGCCTCTGTCAACGACGTTTCGACCTTCGAAAAGCCCGGATCGATATCGACCGCTGCCTCGAAATCCTGCACCGCCGCCTCGAAGTCCCCGCGGTCCATCGCTGCCAAGCCGCGACCGAAGGCGAGAAGCGCATCCAGACTCTCCGTCTGCCGTTCGCTGATCCGTTCGCGCTCGGCAGCGGTCAACTCAACCCCCAGTTCTTCGATGATCCCGAACACCATGCGTTTTTCGGCCTCCATCAGACGCTCCAGCGTGTCCGAGACGTCGACCGACGTCTCCGCGGCGTCTGGTGCATCCACGGTCTCGACCACGGCGGCATCGATCCCGACGAGGGCGCCGGGCTCCACGCGGAGGACACCCTGGACGATCCGCGACGCGCCGAGAATCCGGCCACTCCGCGCCGCCGTGGACGATTCGGTGCGACCACTTTCTGCCAGACCGAGTTCGTCGACGAGCGCCTGCATCGAGGCGCGTTCGACCACCTGGAGGCGGTCGATCAGGGCCAGGTCGGTGATAACCATGTCCGTTACGGCCAGCGCAAGAGGAGCCCAGACCGAGTCGATACCCTCGAATGCCAGCGGGAACACACCTACGGAGCTCGCATCGGGCTCCTGATCGGCGAATTCCTCCTCGGCGCTGATCGCCCGACGTACGTCTGCTCGAATCGCCTCGGCTCGAACCCTCGCCAGCCTCACCTCGACCGCGGAGCGAACCGCGGGAAACGGCTCGCGTTCCAATCCCGCCTGATAGAAGGCAGCCGCATTGGAGGGAGACCCCCCATCTTCCGCCAGCAGCCCGGCCGTAATGAACGCGGCGGACTCGTTCGGAAACGCGTCCATCAATTCGGCTACGAGGGATTCAGCCTCGGCGCTACGGCCGGCAGCGGAGTAGGCGAGGGCCAGGCTCGCACCCGCCTCAAGGTCCTCGGCGTCCCCCGCCCATTCGGCCTCGAGACCCGGAATGGCTTCAGGGGCGGGTGGAGCGGGCAGACTCGGTGGGGCACTGCATCCGCCCAACGCCCACGCGAGCACGGCAGTCGCCCGTCGGATCGGGCGCGGAACGTGAACACCTCGTGAGAACAACCGTGGATGAACACTGAACATTCGGCCGATGAGGTTTGGGGGGCTTTGACCGGGTGGGACCGTTAAGCAGTGAAAAGATCGGTCGTGTGCGGGCCGAGCAAGGGCTCGGGGCCACGCGGTTCGGGCGCGCGACCGAACATTCGCTGTCGAGTACCACGACGTTGCCTAAGCGCGGTAATTCGGAACCTGATGAACGTATGCAGAAACGTCATGAGAGCTCGGCCACGAAAGGGGGCAGTGGTCACCGATCCCGGCGATGGCCGATTGGGTCAGTTGCGGCCTGCGTAAGGCCCGGGGTGCCCTGTCCGTCCCTCGTAACGGCTGACGCCGATGGAATCGGCTGAGATCGCGGGATGTCCGACCTGCCGGGCGCACGTTCAGCCGATCGCAGAACGAGAATGTCAGGGCTCGTCATCCTTGGGGGTGACGAGCCCTCTTTCGCTTCGGTCCAACGGGGTAATCTGCTGGACGCCCCCAGCTGGCCTCTCGGGTAACACACGACAGGAACAGGCCGCTGTCACCCACGCAGGCAGAAGAACGGCACGCTCGCTGGCGGGGTCGAGGGTACGGCCTCAGAATTCCGACTTGTTCGATCGCTCTGAGTGTCAAAAGCCCGACGATGTCTCTCCTCCAGCCGGGCTCGCTCGCCTCAGTGTAAGTCCGCCGAGAGCAGGGCTCAGCTCCGATACTGCGCGAGTCGCGCAGTTTCTAGCTTCCCCCGTGCTGCCACGGCGCGCGCAGGGGCTCCCCGGCCATGACCCCGGTCGCCTCTCCGTCCCGTATCGCGAACGCACCATTCACCAGAACATGGACGACGCCTTCGGAGAAGTGGTGGGGATCCATCATCGTCGAGCGGTCCCGGTAGGCTTCGAGATCGATCACTGCGACATCGGCGACACGCCCCACCTCGACGTATCCACGGTCGGACAGCCCGAAGAAGTCGGCCGCGAGGCCGCTGAAGCTCCGGATCGCGAAGGGAATCCCGATATCATTCCCCTCCATCGCGAAGAGGCGAAGCTTTCGAGGAAAGGCACCATAGACGCGAGGGTGCGCCACGACCTGTCCTTCCGAGGGTGTGCGACCGTCGGTGCACGTCATCATCCACGGCATGCGGGCGAGATAACGGGTGTTTTCGATGTCGTAGAGATCCAGGTTCATCACCGACGCGTTGCCGTTCTCCGCGATGATCCGCTGCACCGCGTCCGGGACACTGAGCTCCCACTCGGACGCGCGCTGAGCGAGCGTGCGACCGTTCAGTACGGGGTCTTCGTCCACGATCATGATCTTTTCCGCCCCACCCCGCATCGCGAGCGACTCCACGATCTGGGTCCGGAGCATCGGAGCCGTGTCGGGGTGCTCGAACCGGGCGAGAACCGCCTCCGTGCCGCCCCCTGAAGCCCAGCGAGGCAGGGCGTACGAGCGGAGGTTGGATTGTGTCGCCGTATACGGGTGATGCGCGGCCCACACCTCGATGCCGCGAGCCCGGGCGTCCTCGATCATGCGCGCTCCGACCGCTGCCCGTCCGTAGTTCGTTGCACCCTGAGGGTTGAAGTGGGAAAAGATGACACGAAGTCCGGACTCTTCTCCGATCCGGATCCCCTCGGCGACGGAGGCGTCGTATCCCACGCCCTGATAGGTGGCCCCCAGGTCCCGATCGTGCGTGTCGTAGATCGCGCCCTCCCACTCGGCCGCCACCTTCGCGAGCTCGATCACCTCTTCGGTTTCCGAGAATGTGCCGGGCGTGTAGAAGAGACCGGTGGACAGTCCGAAGGCGCCCTCCTCCATTCCCCGTCGCACCAGGGCTTTCATCCGGTCGAGTTCTTCGGGCGTCGGTGCCCGGGCGTCCAGGCCCATGACTTCGCGACGGACGGCATTGTGACCGACGAAGGTCATCGCATTGACGCCGATCCCATTGGCGCCCCAACCCTGAAGTCGATCCTCGACTTCGAACGGACCGCCGCCGTCGAGACCGAGAACGACGGTCGTGATCCCCTGCGTCAGGAAGTGCTTACCGTCCCGACCCCAGGACTCGTCCATCTCGGCGTGGGAGTGTGCGTCGATGAAGCCCGGGGTCACGACGAAGCCGGTCGCGTCGATCGTCTCGAGCGCAGTCCTCGCGGCGAGGTCGCCGATCTCGCCGATGACGCCCCCGGAGATACCGACATCCGCGACGAACGGCGCGCCACCTGAGCCGTCGAAGATCGTACCGCCCGCGATGATGACGTCGAAGTCCGGGGAAGAGCATCCCGCGAATGACACGAGGGCGGCGAAGGTCAGACCACGCAGCCACCCGCGGCGGAGGTCCACGACTGGATCGATCTTCATGAGTCGCTCCCGGAGGGGACGATCGGGAGGATGGCGTGGGACGGCCCCATGGCGTCCATCCAGACGGTATTGGTCGCGACACGGGCATGGGTCGCCAGACCCTCGGGCTCACCCGTGTTGAAGTTGAGGTCGAAGTGCGGGTAGTTGCTGCTCGATACGTCCAGCCGGATTCGGTGGCCGGCCTTGAACACGTTGCTGGTGGGGAACGCCTCGATCGTGACCTCGTACCGCCGGCCCGGCTCCATCATGCTCGGTGTCTCCCACGAGTCGCGGTAGCGGCACCGGATGATCCCGTCGGTGAGATTCATGGCGAACCCGTCCGGATAGTCCTCGTTCGGAGGATAGACGTCGATCAGCTTCGCCGTGAAATCCGTGTCCGGGCAATCCGACGAGACCCACAGACTGACGACGAGCGGACCGGTGATTTCGACATCCTCGAGGAGCGGTTCCGACTGGAAGACGAGGACGTCTTCGCGTTCGGCCAGCGGCCGATAGGGCGGCTCCGATCCGAAGAAGTCTTCCCGCTCGCGCTGGTCGAAGGCGCCCCCGACCATGATCGGTGCACCGGAGGTGATGGTCCCGCCGATGCTCGGGACCGGCTGCTCCGGGTCGTAGCGGTAGGTCAGGCCGTCGCCGTCCCCGACAGGGGAATCCGTGGAAAGCCGGCCATCCCGGTGCAGGTAGTAGGCGGTATCGATGGCGTCGGGAATCGGCCAGTCGGTTGCGGTCTTCCATTCCCCGCCGTGGTCCATCCTGCCCTCGGGATTCCTCCGCCCGGTGCCGCCGCCCATCACGAAGTAGTGCACTGCCGGCTCGGTATCGACCCCGTTGTCGACACCCCTGAGCCAGTGGTCGAACCAGCGCACGCGAAGCTCCCAGAAGTCGGTCGCGAGCTGCCCGTCCAGGGTCGCCGCGGGGCCGAAGTCGACGTCGCCCGCGTAGGTGAGGGACCGGTCGCCGTGGGTCCAGGGGCCGAGGATCAGTCGTACCGGCCCCCGCTTCTTCGCCTTCAGCCCGATGTAGTTGTCGGTCGCAGTCCTCGGATAGGGATCGAACCACGACGACATGTGCACCATCGGTGCGTCGGGCCACACGTCGTGAAATCCTTCGGCGTAGATGCCCGGCTGCTTCCAATATTCGTCGAAGGCTCCCTTCGTCCACTGCTCGAAGAGGTACGCCTCGTACTCCGGCGCGAGAGAGACGGGAGATCGACCCGGGCTCCATGGCATCTCACGGAACCAGCGATGTACGTCGACCTCCTGCATGGCGGCGAGGACTTCGGGATCCGACGTGACCTCGGGTGCCACGAGCGCGTTGCGGTAGGCCCACGTCGCCTGCTTGAGCTCGAAGGCACCGCCTTGCCGAATCCCTCCCTGGTACGAATTGGAGAAGCCGCCGGAGTCGAGGAACATGGCCGCGATACCCGGGGCTGCGGCCGAGGCGAGGGCCGCCTGCGTATGCGCGGCATACGAAAGCCCCTTCGTGCCGATCAACCCGTTGCACCAGGGCTGCTCCAGGATCCACGCGCAGCAGTCATACCCGTCCGCGGCGTCGTCGAGGTACTTCTGGTACTCGCCCTCGCTGTCGTAGCGGCCGCGCACATCCTGATAGATCACGGCGTATCCGCGGCGAACGAAGAGTTCGGCCACGGCCGCTCGACCACGGGCCTCGTCGGGCTCGGCGAGGGACCGCTCGGAACGGCTCGGACGGTTTCGTCCGTATGGAGTGCGCTCGAGGATGACAGGCCACGGGCCCGGCAGGAGACCGTCCACATCGCTGGGCAGATAGACATCGGTGGCGAGCCGCACTCCGTCGCGCATCGGCACCATGATGCCGTCCTGCAGATGCACTCCGTACGGTCCGTCTTCCGGCATGCCGTCGGGACCGATCCGGGTATCACTCCGCGCACATGCGGGCAGGGCCGTGAGGAGCGTCGAAGCGCCCACGACCTGCGCGAACGTACGCCGCGACATCTCCGGCGCGTCTTCGACTGCTCGTAGCAGGCGCGACAGGTGAGCCTCTCGGGTCATCTCAAGATTCTCCTAGGTCCGGAGTGTCGACTCCGGGCAGGTCGTCCGTCCATCGCCGGAGCAGAA
>CALHIO010000003.1 GCA_938030915.1 uncultured Gemmatimonadota bacterium | reverse complement strand
GACACGAAGAGGCCGGCTCCACCTCGGGGTGGAGCCGGCCTCGTTTCGTACCGGGTCAGTCGAATGCTAGACCGTGCCGGTTGGACGCTACCGGTTGCAGTTCCGGTAGTTGCAGACGGGCGTCAGGTTCGCGCCGGTCAGGCCCTGCGGCTCGGGCTCGGCCACCGCCGGCAGGGTCAGTGTGCCGATGCCGTCGATCGAGGCCGATACGACCTCGCCGGGCTGCAGGTAACCCCGGTCGGACCCGGCGTTGGTGCCTCCGGAGGTGCCGTTGTTGACGACATCGCCCGGGTAGAGGGTGATGATCGACGAGCCATACTCGATCAACTCCCAGAGCGAATGGATCATGTCACCGGCGGTGGCCTCCTGGAGCTGCTGGTCACCGATCGAGAGCGTTTGCCGCAGGATCTCCATCGGGTTCCCGTAGAACTCTTTCGGGACGATCCACGGCCCCTGCGGCGCGAACGTGTCGTGCCCCTTCCCCACGAACCAGTCGGAGGTCATCGGGTTCCCGCCCGGCGGGCGACCCCCGCGGTCCGACACGTCGATCGTGACCATGTATCCGAACACGTGCGCCTCAGCGTCGTTGGCGGAGATGTACTTGCCGGCGCGGCCGATCACGGCGCCGAGCTCGACTTCCCAGTCGATGCGGTCGCGACCCCACGGGATGACGATCTCGTGACCGTTGCCGATCACCGCACCGCGGCTCGGCTTGAGGAAGAGGTAGGGGACGCCGCGATTCTCCCGACGCTGACGGCGGGCTTCCGCCTGCTGTTCGGGGCTCCCGGCCTCGTTCACGTGACTGTAGAAGTTGACGGCTGCGTTCAGGATCTTGCCGGGGTACATGATGGGCGGAAGGGTCTCCACCTCGTCGAGGTCGTACACGTAGTCTGGCCGTGTGCCGGTGATCATGTCGTTCTCGACGACGTGGTTCACGAGCTCGTAGAGACGGGCCTTCATGCCGTACTCGTACCGCGCGATCAGGTCGAGCATGTCGGCGGGCTCCGGGATCGCTGGATACGCCGGGTCCCGCTCCAGAGCGGTGTTCGCCGGGTTCAGAGCGACGATGTACTGATCGCGGAGGACCACGCCGACCTGCGGCGTTCCATCGATCTCGAAGGTCCCGACCTTGAACGGTTCGGCGACGTCCATTTGAGCCGCTGTCGGTGCCGGGGCCGACAAGGCCGCCGCCAGGGCGAGAGCGGAGACGGGAAGGGTCGTTCGGATGCGCATGCCATGCCTCGTCGAACGGGTGGGCTGAGAGGCTGTCAGTGTGAGGTGCACCCGCGCGTGGGTCAATCGCAGGAGGTGCGATGCGGATGGGAAAGGCGGTATCATGCCCGACCCTTCAACCACTCTCATGCGCCATGTCTCCATTTCTTTCCTGTCTCGCCACGTCCTCGGGAAGGACCGCCCTCCTGGTCGCGGCCGCAGCGCTCCTCTCTACGACGCCGACCTCGGCGCAGGATCCGGGGATCGATGCCGCGGTCGAACGGTACGTCGCAGACATCATCGAGATGCGGCACCAGATTCACGAATTCCCGGAGCTGGGAAATCGTGAGTTCGAGACGTCCGCGCTCGTCGCGGCGCATCTCCGGGCGCTGAACTTCGACGAGGTCCAGACCGGAGTCGCGCACACCGGTGTCGTCGGCCTTCTCATCGGCGGGCTGCCGGGAGATACGGTGGCCGTCCGCGCAGATATGGATGCCCTGCCGGTCACCGAGAACACCCCGTACGAATTCGCCTCGAGGGTGCGGACGGAATATCTCGGGCAGGAGGTCGGGGTCATGCACGCGTGTGGTCATGACGTCCACACGGCCGTCCAGCTCGGGGTCGCGTCGGTACTCGCGTCGATGCGCGACGAGATTCCAGGTGTGGTGAAGTTCATCTTCCAGCCGGCTGAAGAGGGGCCACCTCCGGGCGAGGAGGGCGGTGCGGATCTCATGGTGAGGGAGGGCGTGCTCGCCTCGCCTCGGCCATCGGCGATCTTCGGACTGCACACGTTGGCGTCGATGCCGGTGGGCACCCTCGGGTACGCGACGGGGCCTATGCTCGCCGCGGTCGACGGCTTCAACATCCGGATCATCGGGCAGCAGGCGCATGGCGCGTATCCGGAACTCAGCGTCGATCCGGTGGTGATGGCATCGCAGGTGATCATGGGCCTCCAAACGATCCGGTCCCGAAACCTTCCGTCACTCGAACCGAGCGTGGTGACCGTCGGGCGGATTCAGGGCGGAACGAGGCGCAACATCATCCCCGAAGATGTGATCATGGAGGGGACGGTGCGCACGTATTCCCCACAGGTCCGGGACGACGTGGAGCGACGGATGCGGGAAATCGTCTCGGGGATCGTCGCGGCCGGTGGTGGCAGCTACGAACTGGAGTACAACCGAGGCACCCCGGCCACCATCAACAGCACCGTGCTTTCGGCCCAGATGGCGCCGACACTCGAGCGTCTGGTGGGAGCGGATCGGGTCGAGGTGCTCGATCCCGTGATGGGAGGTGAGGACTTCGCGTACTTCGCCAATGAGGTGCCCGGCTTCTTCTTCCGCCTCGGCATGGTGGCACCGGGTGTCGTGACCGGTGGACACCACACGCCCGAATTCCAGGCGGACGACTCCTCGATCCCCGTGGGGATGCGCGCGATGTCGAACCTGCTGATGGACTACCTGAAGAGCCGGCCGCGGACCCAGTAGAGCGGTCAGGAGACCCAACGATGAAGACGATGTTCAAGATCCCGAGTGCGACCGCCGCGACGATGCTCCTGGTGGCGGGCGTGACGCTGACGATGGCTGTGCCCGAGGCCGTGAACGGCCAGACGCGCTTTCTGCGTCAGCCGTCGGTGAGCGCTGCCGAAATCGCGTTCGTTCACGCCAACGACATCTGGGTCGTCGATCGGGACGGGGGTGACGCCCGGCGACTCACCTCGGCGGACGGAGCCGAGACCGAGCCCTCTTTCAGTCCGGACGGTCGCTGGATCGCCTTCACGGGGGAGTACGGTGGAAATCAGGACGTCTACCTCGTAGAGGCCTCCGGTGGACAGCCGAAAAGGCTTACCTGGCATCCGTCTGCGGACGTCGTCCAGGGATGGACGCCCGAGGGGGACATCCTCTTCCGTTCCGGGCGCGAAGCGGTCCCCACCCGTCTCTGGACCTTCTATACCGTTGCAACGGAGGGTGGGCTCCCGGTCCGGTCGCGTCTTCACCAGGCGTACCAGGGCGAGTTGAGCGACGATGGCGCCTACTACGCCTATCAGGAAATCCAGCTCTGGGACCCCGGCTGGCGGAACTACCGGGGCGGCCAGGCGCAGCCGATCCGGGTCGTGGCCACGGAATCCCTCGACCTCGAGCATCCCTCGTGGGAGGGTGAGCGACATCTCGATCCGACGTGGATGGACGGCAACGTCTACTACATGTCCGAGCGCGACTGGGCGAGCAATGTATGGTCGTACGATCCGGCGACGGGGAGTGATCGGCAGCTGACGTTCCACGCCGACTTCGACGTGATGAGCCTCGACGCTGGTCACGGCGTCGTGGTCTACGAGCAGGCCGGCTATCTGCACGAACTCGATCCGGCCACGGGGGCGACGCGTCAGCTGGAGATCCGGGCTGCCGGTGACCAGAACTGGGCCCGCGCCCGCTGGGAGGACGTCCCGGCCACACAGCTGACGAATCCGCGACTCTCCCCGACCGGCCAGCGCGCCGTGTTCGAGCACCGCGGAGACATCTTCACCGTGCCCGTGGACGAGGGGAGCTGGCGGAATCTCACGCGGACTCCCGGGGTCGCCGACCGTGCTCCGGTCTGGTCTCCCGACGGCTCGCAGGTGGCGTGGTTCAACGACGCGTCCGGCGAATACCAGCTGGTCATCGCCGACCAGCTCGGGCGCGATCAACGAACGATTTCGATGTCCGAGCCGTCGTTCTACTTCCAGCCTCGGTGGTCGCCGGACGGCAGCAAGCTGGCGTTCACCGATACCCACTATCGAGTCCTCGTCATGGACGTGGCGTCCGGTGGTGTCCAGCATGTGGACACGGACCGCTACGCTCACCCCGAGCGCACCATGAATCCCGTGTGGTCGCCGGATTCGCGCTTCATCGCCTATGCGCGCCGGCTTGATACACAGCTCCGGGTGATCATCGCGTACGACACGGAGACGGGTGAGCGGCATCAGCTCACCGACGGGATGGCGGACGCCATCACGCCGGTCTGGGACGCGTCGGGTGACTATCTGTATTTCCTGGCCTCGACCAACTACGGACTCAACACCGGTTGGCTCGACATGACGTCGTACGACCGCCCCGTGACTCGGGCACTGTACGTGGCCGTCCTCGACGCCGAAGGAACGTCGCCGTTCCTGCCGGTCAGCGACGAGGAAGCCGACGACCCCGTCGACGGTGAAGGTGACGAGGACGTGACCGTCACGATCGACATGGCGGGCATCGCCGGCCGGATCGTTCCAGCACCGAATCTGCCCATGCGGGACTACACCGGCCTTCTCCCGGCGCCGAGCGGCCACGTGTTCGTGACGGAGTCCGTGCCGAACGAGCCCGGCGTGACGGTGCACCGGTACAGTCTCGATGATCGCGAGCCCACCGAGTACGCGACCGGAGTCGCCACAGCTACGGTGTCGGACGATCGCAGCGCGATCCTTCATCGATCCGGTTCGACCTGGCGTGCGACCGCCACGGGCGGATCGCCACCGTCCGGCTCGGATGGCCGACTCTCGCTGGGCGACGTGCGCGTCCGGGTCGAGCCGACAGAAGAGTGGGCCCAGATGCTTCGGGACGGGTGGCGCTTCATGCGGGACTTCCTCTACGTCGACAATCAGCACGGCGCGCCGTGGGATGACGTATGGGACTGGTATTCCGCGTGGCTCCCGGACGTGGAGCATCGCTCGGACTTCAACCACCTCCTCGATATGCTATCGGGCGAGATCGCCGTCGGGCACTCCTACGTCCGCGGGGGCGACTATCCCGAACTCACCAATCCCCACACCGGTCTGCTCGGCGCCGACCTGGTCACCGTCGACGGGGCCTATCGGATCGAGCGCATCTACTCCGGCGAAAGCTGGAATCCGGATCTCCAGGGGCCGCTCGCGCATCCGGGGCTTGGCGTGTCCGAGGGCGACTACATCGTGGCCATCGACGGTCATGAGCTGCGTGTACCGACCAATCCCTTCGAGTTGCTCGAGGGGACGGCAGGTCGGCCGGTGACGCTCTCTGTCAGCGATACTCCGACCGGTTCGGCCTCTCGCGACGTCGTCATCGAGCCGGTCGCCAGCGAGGGGCAGCTGCGCAGCTGGGCGTGGATCGAGGGCAATCGGCAGAAGGTCCACGACATGAGCGATGGACGGTTGGCATACGTCTACCTGCCGAACACCGGTCAGGGCGGATACACCTACTTCAACCGCATGTACTTCGCCCAGCAGGACCGACAGGGCGCAGTGATCGACGAGAGGAACAACGGCGGCGGATCCGCCGCGGACTACATCGTGGACGTGATGGCGCGGGAGTTGACCGGGTACTTCAACTCACGAGCGGGTGACCGGAAGCCGTGGACGCAGCCGATGGCCGGACTTTTCGGGCCGAAGGTCATGATCATCAACGAGCGCGCAGGTTCGGGTGGGGACCTGATGCCGTACCTGTTCCGTTTTCGGGAGGTTGGACCGCTCGTCGGCACCACGACGTGGGGTGGTCTGGTGGGGACATGGGACACGCCGCCGCTGATCGACGGTGGACGATTCGTCGCACCGAGGGGCGGTTTCTTCGACGTCGATGGCGAGTGGGCCGTCGAAGCCGATGGCGTCGCGCCGGACATCGAGGTCATGAACGCACCGAAGGAGGTTGCGGCCGGCCGGGATCCTCAGCTCGAGGCGGCTGTGGCTGAAGCGCTGCGTCTGCTCGAGACCGAGGCGGTCGAATTCATGCCGGAGCCACCGCCACCGGTCCGATACCGTCGGCCGGGAGGGCGTTGACCCCTTCGATCCGACTGGCCTCGGTGGCTCGCTTGACAAGAATTTAGGTAGACCTAATTATTTGTTTTAGGTCACCCTAAATCGTATCCGGTCGACGTTCCGTGAAGCCATCGTCACGAGTCACATGGAGGGCCAGCGCACGGTGCCTGCTGTGTGCGTTCGCGGTGATGCTGTCGACTGCGGGGGAGGTGGCCGGGCAGAACCGCGATGCCGTGCACGGAAGGGTGGTACGTCAGTCGGGCTCGCCGGTGCCGTATGCCAGTATCGCCGTCGTGGGGAGCCAGCGGGGTGTCATTGCCGATGCGGATGGACGGTTTCGCGTGGTCGGCTTGCCGCTCGGCGACTATGTCCTGATCGCGTCGGCGCAGGGCTTCGGCGCGGTGGAGACGCGTGTCCGGGCGGGATCCGCGGAGGTGGTCACGATCGTGCTCGAGCCCGATCCCGTCGCGCTCGAAGCATTGACGGTGACCGGGACCATGAAGAGTGCGACGGTGGCGGAGTCGCCGGTGAAGGTGAACGTCGTGCCCCGGGCCGTGCTGCAACGGAATGCCACGAACAACCTGGTCGAGGCCGTCCAATTCGTGAACGGCATCTACAACCAGGTCGACTGTGGCGTCTGTTATACGAACAGCCTCCGCATCAACGGGATGGAAGGACCGTATACGGCGGTCCTGATCGACGGTATGCCGCTGATGAGTTCGCTCGCGTCGGTATACGGGCTCAACGGGATCAACCCGGCGCTCATCGAGCAGATCGAGATCATCAAGGGCCCGTCCTCGACGCTGTACGGGTCGGAGGCGATGGCTGGCGTCATCAACGTGATCACCAAGGACCCGCGCTTTGCGCCTCGGCTCGCCGTCGATGCATGGGGAACGTCCGATGCCGAGGGCAATCTCGACTTCGCGGCGTCGACACGACCGGGTGACGTCAGCGGCTTTCTGAGTGGAAACGTCGCCTACAACAGCCGCTTCGTGGATGGGAACGGAGACGGCTTCTCCGACTTCCCGCTGAACCGGCGGGGTGTCGTGTTCGGGAAGATCGACGTCTCGCCGGCGGGCGAGCGGCGGGCGAGCCTCACCGCCAAGTACCTGTACGAGGATCGCTTCGGAGGGGTCGAGGGGTGGACTCGCAAACACCGTGGAAGTGACCAGGTCTATGGGGAGTCGATCCACACGAACCGTGTGGAGATCCTCGGCGCATACCTGCCGCGCTGGTCGAACGAGATCCGGCTCGAGGGTTCATACAGCTGGCATGACCAGGACTCGTGGTACGGAGACAGTCCGTATGCGGCATCCCAGCATATCGCGTTCGGGAACGCGCTCTGGGGGCCGATGTTCGGTCGCCACGACCTGCTGATCGGCGCGAGCCTGCGGTACCAGACGTACGACGACAACACACCGGCAACGACCGAAATCGACCGTCGCCTGATCCCCGGAGTGTTCGCTCAGGACGAACTTCGATTTGCCAACGGCGTGACCGTGCTCGGCGGTGTGCGTGCCGATCATCATGAAGAGCACGGGGTGATCGCGTCACCGCGGGTGGCCTTCAAGTGGGACGCGTTCGAGCATACCTCGTTTCGGATCAACGCAGGGACCGGCTTCCGGGTCGTGAACCTTTTCACCGAGGACCACGCGGCGCTCACCGGCGCCCGAGAGGTGCTGATCGTCTCGCAGCTGGAGCCGGAGCGTTCCCGCTCGGTGACGCTGAACGTGAATCAGGTGGTTGAGTTCGGGCCCAACCCGATGATGATCGACGTGGACCTCTTCCATACGCGGTTCTCGAACAAGATCGTCCCCGACTACGACGTCGATCCGAATCAGATCGTCTACGACAATCTGGATGGACATGCGATCAGCCGTGGTGTGGGGCTCACGCTGAACCAGAACGTGGACTTCGACCGCTTCCTGTACAGCGTCGGTGTCACGGTGCAGGACGTCTACACGGTCGAGGCCGAGCAGCTGGCCGACGAATTCTTCGCGCCGAACGTGCGTGGTGTACTGAGCGCGACATACAACGCACGCAGCGTGCCGCTGCGCTTCGATTACACCGGCAGCATCACGGGGCCCATGCGTCTTCCCGCGTACGAGGCTCCGTTTACGCGAGCGGAGCGGTCACCGACGTACGCGATCCATAACGTGCAGGGCTCGTGGCGGATCGAGGGCGGCGCGGAATTCTACCTCTCGGTAAAGAATCTCTCCGACTACGTGCAGCCGAGCGCGTTGATCGATCCGGCGAACCCGTTCGGTGACGACTTCGACACGGCGTATGTGTACGGGCCACTGCGCGGCCGGCATCTGATGCTCGGCCTTCGCTACGGGGTCGGCCGATAGAGCGTCCGGCTCTGGGTGGCGGGGTCCCATCTCGGACGGGCCGGTCTTGGACGGGCCGGCGGAGTGCGGTCCGCTCTGTACTTCTAACGCGGAGCCTGACGACAGCCTTGATGCTGTCCACCGCGTTTCCCCTGGGTGCTCAGGTCGAGTTCGGGGGTGCCGATGAGGTCCAGGTCTTCGGGGAGGCCGACTTCGACTGGACGCTTCGTCCGCTCGATGGCGAAGAGGTCGAGCTCGAAATGTTCCGGGGTGAAGTCCTCTTCATCAACCTCTGGGCCTCGTGGTGCACGCCATGCATCCGGGAAATGGCGACCATCGAGAGGCTGCAACATCGACTGGCGGACACCGACGTACGATTCCTGATCGTGGCAGCGGAGGGAGAGCGTCCGGTTCGCCGGTTTATGCGCAGGTACTCGTACGACGTTCCGATCTATCTGGAGATCGACCGCATGCCCTCATCGTTCGGACTTCACGGGCTGCCGACTACCTGGGTCGTGGACCGCCATGGCCGGATCGTGCTTCTCCGCCACGGCGAGGCGGTGTGGGACACCGATGAAGTCGAGGCGTTCATCCGATCCGTCGCCCAGACCGGCTAGACGAAGGGGGGGAGGCGACCGCTGGCCGCCCTCCCCCTCTTCGGTGACGCAGAGCTACGCCTCTTGCCTCTGCGGAGCGCTCGCCCGAGGGGTCCAGATCGGACCTTCGAAGGTCTGATAGACCAGGACGGCCATGGTGATGGAGGTGAATCCGTTTCCGAGGGCCAGAGGAAGTCGGCCGATGCCGTCGATGATGCCGGGGAAGAGCAGCCGGTCCACGCCCATCGTTCCGATCGTGAGGAGCGCGAGAAGCGCGAACGCGACAGCCACCACGTTTCGCGGAATGAGCGAGAAGCGGGCGTACGCTACGCTTACGATCGTTCCGATTCCGATGAAGGCGGCGAGGTGCACGAGGGAGTACAGGGCCATGGCGTCGAGTCGAATGGACGTAACGTCGGCCGGAGCCATGCCGAACAGGACGACCTGGCCCATGAAGGACGGAGTGAAGAGGACGTCCCCCCGGAGCGCGTCGACGATCAGAAAGAAGAGTGCGATCGCCGAACTGCCGTATGCACCGGACATGAGCGACGAGAATTGGATGTCGCCTGGCTTTGTCGAGACGGCCATAAGAGCCTCGTTGTTGAGTTTGTGTTGATAAAAATGTAGCAAAACTTGTACAAATGACAAGAAGTGCCGTATTTTACGTCTGAAAGTTCGACAATATCTATACAAGAGCAGGACATCGTGATGAAGATCCTGGTGACGGGGGCCACGGGGTACATCGGGGGGCGCATCATTCCTCGTCTGCTTGAAGAAGGCCACGCAGTTCGTATCCTGACTCGCGATCGAGAGCGCGCCCTGGCGCGTCCGTGGGGTCAGGCCGTCGAGATCTGCGTCGGAGATGTTCTGCAGCCCGAGACGTTGGTGGAGGCACTCGCCGGGATCGACGTTGCCTACTATCTCGTTCATTCGATGTACGGGGGCTCGGACTTCGCCGCGAAAGACCGTCAGGCCGCTGAGCATTTCGTGGCGGCCGGTCAGGGGCTGCGACAGGTCATCTACCTCGGTGGCATCGTTCCTGGCCGGGACGGCGAACGTGCGGCCTCGAAGCACCTGGAGAGCCGAGCCGAGGTCGGCGAGGTACTCCGTTCCGGGCTCCCGACCACCGAGTTTCGGGCGGGGCCGATCATCGGTAGTGGGTCCGCGTCCTTCGAGATGGTCCGTTACCTGACCGAACGCCTTCCCGCGATGGTCGCTCCTCGCTGGATTCTCAACGAGGTGCAGCCGATTTCCGTCGGGGACGTCCTCGATTATCTGGTTGCGGCTCTGGGCCGCGACGACGCCTTCGGGGTGATCGACATCGGAACGAAGCCCGTGACGTTCCGGCAAATGATGACGCTCTACGCAGAGGTGCGCGGCCTGCCGCGGCTCATCGTTCCCGTCCCCGTCCTGGCGCCGAAGCTGGCGGCCCTCTGGGTTGGTCTGGTCACACCCATTCCCAATTCGTTGGCGGTGCCTCTGGTCGAGGGCGTCGTTCAGCCGGTACTCGGGGACGACACCAGAGCGAGGGCCCTCTTTCCCGAGATTCAGCCGCGTTCGTACCGGGATGCCGTCGGGCGCGCGCTTGCCCGTATCAAGGACGGCGAAGTGGCGACCCGCTGGACGATGTCGGGAGAAGATGACGGCGTCCGTCTCGTGGACCGGGAAGGCATCGTGCGCGAGGTGCGTACCCGATGGGTCGATGCCGATCCCGCCTCCACGTTTCGCGCCTTCTCGTCATTGGGTGGGGAGCGGGGGTGGAGGGTGTGGAACTGGGCGTGGAAAGCGCGCGGATTGATCGACCAGTTCATCGGAGGCCCCGGCCTGCGTGTTGGTCGGCGGGATCCGGAGCACGTGTACCCGGGCGAGGCGATCGACTTCTGGCGGGTCGAGGAAGTCCGGCCGCCCAACCTTCTGCGACTTCGGGCGGAGATGAAGGTGCCGGGTACGGCGTGGCTCCAGTTCGAGGCAGTGGCAGAGAAGGGCGGCACACGGCTGATTCAGACCGCGTTCTTCGCACCGACAGGCTTCTGGGGCTGGGCCTACTGGTACGGGATCTATCCGTTTCATGCTCTGATCTTCAGCGACATGGTCGAGGCCGTCGCAAGAGATGCGGAGCACTTCGCCGAGAGCAGTCTGGTCGCAGCCTGAGGCGGCGTCGGGGTCAAGGCGTCTGGCCGAGAATCCATCCCTCGACGGAAGCAATGTCGGGGCAATCGGGTGCACCCTCCGAGCGCCGTCCCTCGACAACGTCGATCATTGAGAAGAGGGCGACGACCGAATCGAAACGGTCTTCCCCGTCCGGTCGGTCACCGAAGCCGTCTCGGATTGCTGCCACCAGTGCCGGAGTCGTACGGACTCCGCGAGACTGCGCCCACTGATGCAGCGCACCGGCGTGTGCAACACGATCCTCTCTGGATCGCTTGCTCCATCGCCGCCCGGGTGAGCCGAGCCCCAGCTGCACACACGCCTCCGCGGGGTACACTTCGGCGATCGTCATCTGATGACGGCGCAGGAG
>CALHIO010000002.1 GCA_938030915.1 uncultured Gemmatimonadota bacterium | reverse complement strand
TTACCGGCCGTCGTCAGGGCGATGTCGAGTACCGCCGGGAAGCCGAGTCCGGTCGGAACCGCGATCCCCCACGGGTTGGTCCCCACCACGCCCTCACGGCCACCCCATGGGGCCATCTCGGGCCCCGCATTCGTCATGGCGATCCCGATACACCCGGCCTCGGACGCGAGGCAGGCGTGGACGGCGCTGGAGCCGAAGTGGGTCGAGTCACGGACGATGACCTGCCCGATCCCGCACACCTTTGCCTTCTCGATCGCGAGGCGCATCGCACGAGTCGCCGCCACAGTGCCGATCCCATTGTTCGCGTCGACCAGCGCCAGCGCCGGGCTTTCCTTGACGATCTCCCACGGGGCGCCCGGGTCGATCCCCCCTTCGGAGAACCGTCCCCAGTACCGCCTCAGCTTCTTCACGCCCTGGCCATGCCCGGGATGGAATCGGAGCTCCGAAAAAACCAGCGCGCCGCCGAAGATTTCGGCCTCCTCCTCTGGAAGGCCCATCGCCCGGAGGATGTCGAAGACGAATCTCTTCAGGCTCTCGAGCGTCACCGCCGTCATCGGTACACGCGTCATGGCGTCAGCTCCAGGAGGTCGACGATGTTCGTGCCCGCCTGCTCGAAGCTGCCGAGCTGTCCGGCCGGCGCAGTCATCAGGATGGCGATACCCGGGCCGTAACCCGCCCGGGGGCCGTCCGTGGCGCAGACGACCCCGATGGCACGAGCGCCTCGGAGGTATCCGTGGTTGTATCGGCTGTCCGTGTCCTCGAGGGCGACCAGGTCACCGAGCCGGAGGTGGTCGAGGCCCAGCTCGGCGAGCAGGACGCGATCGGTCGACTGCATGTGGACGCTGCCTCCCTCGGACGTGAGGCCGAGGCCTGCCCCGACCAGGTGTGCAGGGATGTGCGCGGTCACACCGAAGGCGACGTGTCCGTCGCGAGCCTCCGCAGGAAGCGCTGCAAGCAGTTGCGGCGAGATCCCCTTCAGCGACACGTCAGGATGGTCCGTCAAGGCGAGGCCCCGGCCCTCTGCGCGGACCAGCACCTGATCGCCCACGGCCATCAGAGGCCGAGCTTCGCCCGGGATGTGCACGATCACCTGCTCGGAGAATCGACCGGACTTGCCGGTGACGACGCCCGTGGTGCCGGCGGCCCCGCCCGTCATCACCTTCGCCCGGTTTCCGATGGATGCGAAGACGTTGAGCCCACGGTTCTTGTTGTCGTCCGCCTGGCTGATGCTCACGCCCGGGTGGATGCAGTCGGCCGCCCACCCGAACGCCCGGTCTCCAACCGAGACGTTGTAGACGATTCCCCCGTAGGTGGGGAGCAGGAACGGCGTGCCATCCGCTGCGAGCCGGTACGGTTCTGCGGGAAGACCGGGGAAGCCGGGATGTGCGACGTGGCCAGCGACCGAGACCACGACGAGGTCTGCGTGGTTCGTGGCGAGATCGTTGTTCTTCGTCATGCCTGCCCCCGGATGCCCAGGGTGTGCGCGATGTTTGCGGAGGGGTCGATCTCGAAGTCCAGGAGATCGGCGGGTCCGGTCATCAGGGTGAGGATGCCGGGACCATGCCCGGTCATTACCGAGTCGCCGTGGATACAGAGGCAGATCGCGACCCAGCCGTCCCGGTAGGACCGACCGAATCGATGGTCCACGTTCCGGATTCCGATCAGGTCACCGAGCCGCATCTGGTCGATCCCGAGTTCCGCCATCAGAGCGCGGTCGCCGGACATGAGGTCCTGATCGACGAACTCGGCGTTCAGTTCGGCACCCGATCCCATGATGCGGGGAGGAAGCTCCACGGCCACGGGGCAGTGGATCTTCCCGTCCTCGGCTCGCAGACCGAGGGCTCGGGCCAGAGTCGGGCTCGTCTTCTTGAACTCGATCTCGGGGTGGTCGGCGAGCCGGATCCCGCGGCCGACCGTCCGGATCTGGATCGTGTCACCGATCGTCATCTCCTCGAGCACCTCGGGCTCGAAGTCGACGAGGATGCGGGCGTGCTCTCCAGTGACGATGCCCGTGGCGCCCTTGGCCAGCCCCGAGACGACCTCGGCCTCGTTTCCGATGCACGTCAGGTAGTGAAGCGCGAAGTCCGCGCTCTCGTCCGAGTGCGCGATCGAGACGCCCGGCTCCACATGGTCCCCGGCCCACCCGAAGGCGCGATCTCCGACGCGGGCGCTGTATATGATGCCGGACATGCCCGGGAGCATGACTCCGACGCCGTCCGGCCAGGGTGTGTAGCCACCGCGTCGTAGCGCCGGCTGGCTGACCTGGCCTGTGACGGCCATTTCGACGAGGTCGTCGACGTTCCAGCGAAGCTCTGTACTCATTCTTGACAGCGTCGGAGGTAGGGGGACACGTTGCGCAGCCGATTGTCGACAACATACAGGTCGCAGCCCGAAGAGGCCAACCGCATGGGATACAACGATTTACTAGAGCGTTTGGGGCAGGTGAACGACCTTTTGTGCTCTCAATCGCTCCTCAGCTGGGATGCCCGGACGATGATGCCGGCCGGAGGGGCGGACACCCGGGCGAAGCAGTTGGCGACGCTGCAGCTCTTCGCACGGAACCATCTCGTATCGGACGAGACCCGGCGCCTGCTCGATCTGGCCGAAGCCGAGACCGCGAACCTCGCCGACGACAGCGTGGAGCGGGTGATGTGCGCGCACGTGCGCGAGGCCATCGACTACCACCTCCGCATCCCCGGGAAGCTGGTGGAGCGTCGGGCCGAGATCGGCTCCAAGGGACAGCATGTGTGGGCGAAGGCGCGCACCGAGAATGACTACGCCGCGTTTGCGCCCGTGCTCGAGCAGACCCTCGAGCTGAACCGGGAGATGGCGGAGTGCATCGGCTATGAGGACCACCCGTACGATGCGCTCATGTATCGGTTCGAGCCGGGTGAGACGATGGCCTCCCTGCAGCCGCTGTTCGCCGCCCTGCGCGAGGGACTGCTTCCGCTCGTTCAGGCGATCGGCGAGAAGGAATCGCCGAGGATCGATTTCCTCCAGCGCCCATTCCCCGTCGAGAAGCAGCTCGAGTTCGCGCTGAAGATGGCGCGTAAGCTCGGCTACGATACGGACCGAGGCCGGCTCGACCTCACGGTCCACCCCTTCGAGATCTCGTTCACGCGCAACGACGTGCGGATCACGACCCGCGTCAACGATGAGTGGATGCCGAAGAGCCTGTTCGGAACGCTGCACGAGACCGGGCACGGACTCTACGAGCAGTTCTGTGACCCGGCGTACACGCGCACGCCGTTTGCCACGGACCTCATCGGCCTCTACGCGGTCGGTGGTGTGAGCTTCGGAGCGCACGAGAGCCAGTCGCGGCTCTTCGAAAATCACGTGGGCCGCAGCCGCGAGTTCTGGGAGCTCAACTTCGGGGAGTTGCACGACACCTTCCCGGAGCAGCTCGCCGGTATCGACGCCGAGACGTTCTGGCGCGCAGTGAATCGGGTGGAGCCCGGCTTCATTCGCGTGGAGTCGGACGAACTGACGTACGACTTCCACATCATGCTTCGCGTGGACCTCGAAGCTGCGTTGATCGACGGCAGCGTCAGCGTGGCGGAGTTGCCGGAGGCATGGAATGCCAAGGTGAAGGAGTATCTCGGACTCGACGTCCCGAACGACCGGCTCGGCGTGCTTCAGGACGTGCACTGGTCGTCCGGCCAGGTCGGGACGTTCTGTAACTACACGATCGGCAACGTGATGGCCGGGCAGCTTTTCCACACGGCCAGGAAGGATCAGCGGATCCGTGACGGGCTCGCTTCGGCCGAGTATGCCCCTCTGCGTGAGTGGATGACCGAGCACGTGCACCGGCATGGCCGCCGGTACACTCGTGAGCAGCTGCTCGAGAACTCGACCGGTGAGGGGCTCGAGCCGCGGTACTACATCGAGCACCTCTCCTCGAAGTACTCGGAAATCTATGGGTTGGCGTCATGACGACCGCCTCACGCCGACTCGCACAGCGGGTCCAGCTCAAGGACAAACACATCATCACGCGGATGATGGAGATCGCGTCCGAACTCGACGACGTGATCAAGCTCGGGCGGGGAGACCCGGACCTGGACACGCCCGCGCACATCATCCGCGCCGGGCAGGAGGCGCTCGGCGCTGGAGCCACGCATTACACGAACCCGATGGGGATGCCCGAATTGCGTCAGGCGATTGCGGACGACATCGCCCGATACGGGGGAGCGCAGTACGCGCCCGAAGACATCGTCGTTACCCCGGGTGGGCAGCAGGCGATGTTCATCATCGCGCTCGGCCTGCTCGACCCCGGTGACGAACTGCTCATCCCGTGCCCGGGATACAACCCGTACCTGCAAGCCGCGGAGCTGACTCAGGCGAAGCTCGTCGAGATCCGGACCTCGATGGAGACGAACTTCACCCTTACCGCTGATATGGTGCGGGAGCATGTCACGCCGCGCTCCAAGGTTCTCATCCTCATCAATCCCGGGAATCCGACCGGGACGGTCATTCCGCCGGATGAGGTCGAGCGGATCTGCGAGGTCGCCCGGGAGCACGATCTGATCGTGGTGTCCGACGAGATCTATGCACGAATCACGTTCAACGGTCATCGGGCCCAGCCCGTTGCGGCACTCCCGGGCATGCGCGAACGGACGATCACGCTCTCGGGGGTGTCCAAGGCGTACGCGATGACCGGATGGCGGGTCGGCTACTTCGCCGGCCCCTCCGATCTCATGCCGGCACTCGCCGAGATTCACCATGCCTTCGCGATTTCCACATCGGCCGTCGGCCAGCATGCGGCGCTCGCCGCGCTGACCGGTCCACAGGACTGCGTCGAGGAGATCAGACAGACCTTCGACGAGCGCAGGAAGGTGCTCTGCGCCGGTCTCGACGAACTCGGGATTCCGTACGCCGAGCCCGAGGGTGCCTTCTACGTCTACGCCCGTGTCGCCGAGACGGGGGTGGGGGCGACCGAGTTCTGTGAGCGACTCCTGGCCGAAGGCCGCGTCATGATCTTCCCGGGGAAGATCTACGGAGACTATACGGACGACTTCGCCCGCATGTCTCTGACCCAGCCTGTGCCCCGGATCGAGGAAGCGTTGGGACGAATGGCCGGCGTCGTCGAGTCGATCCGGGCGGAGCGAGCCGGGGCGTAGCGCCATCCATCGAGAACCAGATCAACCGAGAGCAGACCCGTGAAATCAGACAATCCGAACGTCAAGGGCATCAAGCACATGGCCTTCGGCGTGAAGGATGCGGCGAAGGCGCTGGAGGCCTATGCCCGTTTCCTTCACGTGCCGGCGGATACCGAGATCGAGTTCTTCCCGAAGTCCAAGAATCGGGTGGCGCTCTTCTATCTGGGCGGTATCGAGTACCAGCTCTGCGAATCAACCGACCCGGATGGCCGATTCGCCAAGTGGATCGAGGAGCGGGGATCCGAAGGCCTGCATCATATCTGCTACGAGGTCGACAACATCGACGACGCGCTGGCGCACGCACAGGAGCAAGGTGCCACTCTGCGTATCTGTCAGGCATGTCAGGTGGTCGGGTCGCACCCTCACCCGGAGGGGTGGGTGGCATTCCTCGACGACGAAGCAGGCGGCATCGAGATCGAGTTCATGCAGGTGTACACGCCCGAGCAGCTCAAGGAATACGAGGACTACAAGGGGATCTGATGTGAGATCGTCACGCGCCTCCCAGGTACGCACCGGTCGTCATCCGACGAGTCACTGACCGTGGATCCCTTGCGTGATTTCGTAGGATATGCGGATAGCCCGCCGGACATCCGGTGGCCGGGGGGGGCGCGCCTGGCGGTGAATTTCGTCCTCAATATCGAGGAGGGCTCCGAGTACTCCATGCAGGACGGGGACGGGCGGACCGACGCTGCGCTCTCGGAGGTGGCGACGCCCCGGGTCCCCCGTGGCGATCGCGACCTCGGTGCCGAGAGCATGTTCGAGTACGGGAGTCGTGTCGGATTCTGGCGAATCCATCGTCTGTTTCAGGAGCGCGGTGTGCCCCTGACGGCCTTCACGTGTGCTGTGGCGCTGGAGCGGAACCCGGAGATCGCGCGCGCGATTCGCGAAAGCGACTGGGATGTCGTCGCGCACGGTCGACGGTGGATCGAGCACTATCTGCTCGATGAAGAGACGGAGCGTCGTGAGATCGCCGAAGCGTACACGTCGATCCGCGAGCTGACGGGCCGTGCGCCGCAGGGCTGGTACTGCCGGTATGCCCCGTCCACGTCGACGCG
>CALHIO010000001.1 GCA_938030915.1 uncultured Gemmatimonadota bacterium | reverse complement strand
CACCATCACCGGCGAGCACGGCATCGGCAATCTGAAACAGCGGATGCTCACCCGTGAGCTCGATGAGGTGGCGCGCGACCTGCACACCCGGATGAAGACCGCATGGGACCCGGACAGCATCTTGAATCCGGGCAAGTCCCTGCCCCGCTGGTGAGGGCATCCCGTGGGTGGAGTTAGCCCGATTGGCACTGACGCGGATCCGCGCCTGAGTCTCAGAGTCGAGCGACCCGCCAGTTGAACCGGTGGCGACCGCCGTCGACCGTGATGTCGGTGTCGGGAGGCAAGGGCTACGGTTTTCGCGTCGTGGGGGCGTTACGGGTCTTGCGGAGTCTTTGGTTTCAGTGTTTCGGGGTCGCGCTGTTGGCAACTTCGGCAGTTTCGGCTAGCGGAGCCGCCATTAGGGATGCGTTCGCGGTTCTCGCTTTTCTTCTCCTTACTGCGGTGTGTCTGGGTCGCTGTTGGGCTCGTTTGGAGCCGGCTTCGTTAAGTTCGGAACGACTTGGTGCTGGCCTGGTGTTGGGGCAACTCCTCGTGATCGCGGTGAGTCAACTGGGGCGCGGCTGGCTCAGCGCTTCGCTGCAGTTGGCGGCGGCGGCCGCGCTGCTCATGGCCGCTGCGGTTGTCGGAGCACCGATACTGTCCGTTAGAGCCCGCGGTTCGCGGCGAGTTGGGCTTTTGGGGCTGGCAGTTCTGCCGGCGCTTGTCGGCATCGTCCTCTACTGGCGGCTTCATCCTCTCGACTTCGCTCGCCCAACCACATTCTTTGTTGATACGCCGCATCTCGAAGCGATGAGTCGCGGAATCGCGCTGCTCGGTCACGGGGACAGCATCTTCATTGCTGGCGACCCCACCCGGTACCACTGGTTTGTCTACGGCTGGCTCGGTGCTCTGGATAGCTGGTTCAGCGCGGACCCATTTGTGGTCCAGACCCGCATTTCTCCGATCGTGGCGGTGGTTGGGGCAATCCTCATTGCTCCGTCTCTTGTGAGGACGGTCTCTGCTCGGCCAACTGCGCCGCTTCTGGCCGTTGCGATGCTCGTCTCGTCGACGGCGTTTTTCCGCTCTGACATCGGCCATCATCTCTCTGAGGTCTCACCCTCGAACTCGATCGCGCTTTCCTGGCTTCTGCTCGCCACGGTTGTTTTTCTCCGACGGGTGAGTGAAGTAAAGATCGGATTGCTGCAGGGGGTCGTGCTCTTTGTCCTCTCGTTCGCAACGACCGGAGGGAAGGTCTCGCACGGAGTGGTGCTCGCCGGTGGTGTTGGCGTCTATTTACTCGTTGCCATGCGCTCGAGAGGGCTTCGCGACCGACTGCAGCCATCGGCTCTCGTTGGTGCTGGGGTGCTCTCCGCGATCGGGTTGTTCATTCTTGGTGGCGAGAGCTTGAACTTCGGCGTCCGGCTCGGCCTCAGCGAGGACCTGCCCTTTTTTGCGTTACCTATCTGGGCTGGGCTCAGGTTGCTCGCATGGGTACCGCGTTGGCTGGGTCTGGTGTTCATCGATTCATCATCGCCGGAGAGATCGATCGCTCGGACTGTCGCAGTAGGAATGGGGATAACGGGTTTCGCAGGATTTTTCTTCACTGGTCAGGACGATGGTGCGAACATGTTCTTCGTTCTCTCGGCTTCGGGTGTGGTCTCAGTCATCAGCGCTGGTGGTCTAGCGGAACTCATGGGACGCGCGGATTCGAGTGATCGCCTGCGGATCGCTCTCGTCGCAATGATTGTGGGTGCTGCCGGCGCCGCATGGATGCTCCGCCCTGAGTCGGTGGATGAGACGCTTGCTGTTTTCGTGCCGAATGCCGACAGGGTTGGTGACGCTGGGTCGTCACTCGTGCTCGCCGCAGTTGCTGTTGTTGCGACGTGTGTGATTGTTCGCATTGGGCAACGTCGAACAGGGCCGACGCGTATGGGGCTTGCTGCTTGGATGCTCGCGTCTGTGCCTGCCTTTGCGCTCATCCAAGTGCACGGCGGACTCGCAGCCCTTCAGAACTGGGACGCTGTTCGTGTCAGGCAGGGTGAGGTGGTCTGGTCTCCCGAACAACACTCGGCCGCGCTTTGGCTGAGAAATCTGAACACGGAGAGTTCCGAGCGAGTTGTGACAAATCGATTCTGCGAGCAGGAGCATCAGACGCCTCCAACGTGTGATGGGCCACGGTCGGAGAGGTATTTCTGGGTAGCAGCAGTTGCCGGACGACCGATGTTTGTGGAGGGTCCGGTCTTCTCCTTTGGTTACGGAAAGATCCCTGAGAGGGTGGTTGATCGAGTTACGACCTCGGTTCGGTTTGCGTCTGCACCGAACTCGAGTGACCACCAAACCCTGTGGGCGTCTGGGGTTCGTTGGGTCTGGTTGGATCTGAGTCAGCCGAGCGCCACGGATTGGGATGGTTTCGGCTCGGTCACGTTCGAGAACGAGGCCGTTCGAATCGTTCGACTCGTCCCACCCGGAGCCTGAGTCTCAGAGTCGAGCGACCCGCCAGGTGAACCGGTGGCGACCGCCGTCGACCGTGATGTCGGTGTCGGGCCCGCAGGCCGCGGTGCCGACCCCGCGGAGCGCGGCGTCGATGTGCAGATGCACGGCACCCGATGGTTCCAGTTGAGCCAGGTTCGCGGCCCGAGTGACCGCGTCGACCGAGTACGCCGACACATCGAAGGCGAGACCCCCGAGATCGAACACCCCGCCGCGCCCGCGACGATCGGTCAGCGTCAGCCACCGAGTGTCGACATGGGTTCCGTGGTGCTGCGGCGTCATGTAGGGCACGAACTGCTCGGCCACGCTCGACGACCACACACCGAGCGGCGCGGCCTCGCGATCGACGGCGGTCTCCCACGGTCCGCGCCCGTACCAACGGAGACGGTCGAGCTCGCCCGCGAGGG